>CALARN010000122.1 GCA_937889205.1 uncultured bacterium | reverse complement strand
TCAAAGATCTAGCAGTTTTAACTGGTGGCTCATTAATTTCTGAAGAGCTCGGTAAAAAAATTGAAACTGCAGAATTAGAAGACTTAGGAAGAGCAGAGAAAGTAGTTGTAAGCAAAGACGATACTATTATTGTTAATGGAAAAGGTGACAAAAAAGCAATTAGCGCTAGAATTGCTCAGATTAAAAATGAAATCAGCAAGACTGATTCAGATTATGACAAAGAAAAACTTCAAGAAAGACTAGCAAAACTTACTGGTGGTGTTGCAGTTATTGAAGTTGGCGCTGCTACAGAAGTAGAGATGAAAGAACGAAAAGATAGGCTGGATGATGCCTTACAGGCTACCAGAGCAGCTATCGAAGAGGGTGTTGTTTCTGGTGGAGGTATTGCTTTACTAGATGCTGTCAAAGCATTAAGCAAAGTTGAAGTAACTGGCGATGAAAAGATAGCCATTGATATTCTACGCAGAGCTTTAGAAGCTCCGGTAAGAACTATTGCTGAAAATGCCGGCAAAGAAGGTGCGGTCATTGTCAATGCTGTCGGTAAAGGGTTGGGTTATGATGCTCGTAATGACAAATTTGTTGATATGATTACATCAGGTATTATTGATCCTGTTAAAGTTACCAGATTAGCCTTAGAAAATGCTGTTTCAGTTTCTAAGATGCTGATTACTACCCAAGCTGTTATTGTCGAGATCCCTAAGAAAGATGACAAGACAATGGGCGACCCTAGAATGGGTGGGATGGGAATGGATGGTATGATGTAAACCAATTTAATTTTCAAATTAAAGGGCATACCGCTTCGAGGTATGCCCTTTTTTATAGTATTCATAAATTGCTTATGCTAAACTAGGTAATATATATAAATTGCCTTGATAGTACAGCTTTCATGAGAGTACTAATTAAAAAATATTTACTAGATTTCTGGATTTGGTGGTATTGGTTCTCTGCCAAAGATGTGCTTAAAGACTTCAAAAAGCACTGGATTTTTATTCTTGGGTATCTGAATCTTCTGCCAATGCTAACAAATCTATTTGTTCCCTTATTTAAAGATTATTCTTGGGAAGGCCGAATTGTCGCTTTCCCCATCCGCTTTACTTGGGTCATTGTAGCCACCATATTATTATTACTATATTCTGCATTATTACTTGTAACCATTATTTGTTATTTTGCATTGCCACTACTACCTGTAGTTGTAATTTATTCTAGCCTATTTGTACAAACATGAAGGTGTTAAGGGGTGTGGCAAAAATCGGTGAATATCTGAAAATACCAGTCACTATAGATTGGGACTATGTCACTCAAGAATTTGGCAATCGTAAAGAATCGGCATTGTTTGATAAAGCGTTAGCTTATCTACTCAAGATAATAGCTTTAATAATTTTAGTAATTGGCTTAATCACTGCAATTAAAAGTGATATTCTCAATTGGCAAAGTTTATTAAATGTGAATAATCAGTTAGGTTTAATGTTTTGGGCAGCTTGGATCATATTTTTCTACTCACTATATCTTGGTCGCAATCGTAAGCTTTATGACGACAACATCGAAATTAGTAGTCTTTTAGATTTTCAAGATAGAATAAAAACCAAACGAAAAATTAAGGCCATAGAACTCGAAGATTACTTAAGCCAGTCACTATTGATTATGATAGATGAGGCAATTGAGTCGGGAGATGAGCATTTTTTGGGTTTTATCTTAGAATATTTAATTAAACAACCCGAAATTGTACCTTTATTAAAAAGAATGGGTTTAAAAAAAGGCGTAATTGAGCAACTTTCTAGCCGTCTGGCATTAGAACCAAATACGCATATCGACAATTGGTTTGAGGGTTTTCTTTTAGGTTCTTTAGATATTGCCATGAATTTACAACAAGATCAGGTAGACTTGGTGGCCGCTTTTATTTATTTAGCAGCTAATCCATTAAAAAATGTATTACTGAATTATGATGTACAGGGTCCGCAAGTAAAAGCTCTAGAAGGTTGGGTAAAAACTAATAATTTAAAGAATAAGTATCAAGAAGAGTTTTCTTTAAAAAGCCCTTTAAAACCAAAATCAACAGTAAATCGCAGTTATACATCTAGTTTTTCGCCAACCCTTTATCAATTTTCGCGAGATTTTACTGCAGAAGTAGCTAAATCAGACTTCATACTATCTATTGGTAGAGAAAAAGAACTTGAAAAGCTGATTGAATTAGTGCAGCAGGGCGATACCAGCGCCACTTTAATTGTTGGTGCTCCAGGTGTTGGTAAAACGACATTCATTAAAAGTTTTGCGGTAAGGATGGTCAGTGAAAATGTTCCCGATTCATTAAAAGATATGCGCTTAGTTAGCTTTGAATTTAATCGTGCCTTTGCTCTTTCAAAAGATGTAGATGAGTTTAAGGGTAAAGTAGAAAAAGTACTTGAAGAGGTGGCAACTGCCGGGAACATCATCCTCTTAATTGAAGATTTTGATCAATTAGTTGGTGTTCGAGCTGAATTTGCAGCAGAAATAATCAATTTGATGATTAAAGCGATGGAAACTTATCAGGTGAGAATCATTGCTTCAACTAATCCTGAAGGGTATATCAAGAGTATTCGTTCACGAGAATCGTTGATAACACTTTTTTCTGTAATGAATTTAGAAGAGCCATCCGATGATATCGCCGTGCAAATTTTGCTAGATGAATTACCTAAATTAGAGAAGAAATATAAGCTAAGAGTTGAATTTGACGCTTTGCCTAGGGTGGTACATTTATCGCATCAATATGACTTTGAAAGAGTGCTACCAGACAAGGCCTTACAGCTTCTGGAAGAGGCTTGTTCTAGTGCTTTACATAATAATCTTTCTTTTGTTGATGAAAAGCAGATTGAAGATATTGTTTCAGCTAAGGTTGGTGTAAACGTTGGTAAGGTTAGTGCGAAAGAATCGCAATTGCTATTAAAGCTAGAAGATAAGATTCATCAAAGACTAATTGGTCAAGTCGAGGCAGTGAAGGCTGTGGCTGCTGCTTTAAGAAGAGCTAGAGCTGGTTTAACTAAACAAAATCGACCCATTGCCAGTTTCCTCTTTTTTGGACCAACAGGTGTTGGAAAAACCGAATTAGCTAAAGCCTTAGCTAGTGAATACTATGGTGATGAGAAGCTGATGATACGCTTAGATATGTCTGAGTATCAAGAAGCAGAGAATTTAAAGCGGTTGATTGGAGAAGCCAGAGGCGACGAATTTGTAGGGGGTTATCTAACAGAAGCAGTTCGTAACAAGCCTTACTCATTAATACTATTAGATGAGGTAGAAAAAGCAAACATAAGGGTTTTAGATTTGTTCTTGCAGGTGCTAGATGAGGGACATTTAACTGATGGGTTAGGTAGAAAAGTCAGTTTTGCCAACACTATTATTATCATGACTTCTAATGCTTGTTCAGGGCAAATTGCCGATGCAATAAGTGCAGGTAAAAAGTATTTAGATGTATATCGTGAATTACAGCCACAATTAAGACAAGTATTTAGAGTAGAGTTTTTAAATCGTTTTGATAAAGTGATTATGTTTAAGCCCTTGATGCCGGTTGAGATGTTGCAGGTGGTAAACTTATTAATGAACAAAGTTCATGATGTCTTAGCAGATAAGGGCATCGAATTAAAGTGGCAGCCACAGGTTTTGCAAGAAATTATTGAGACTGGCTATGATAAGGTTTATGGTGCAAGAGAATTGAGAAGAGTTATTCAAGATTATGTTGAAGATAAAATCGCACAATTAATCATTGATGGTAGAGCAAAATCAGGGAGTATTATAACAATAAATAATTTAAGTGAGTTTGTTATTGAATAGTATGAAAAAAGCAATTTTGATAATTGTATTTGCGATATTTCTGATACTTTCAATTAATACTGCGCAGGCAGCGGGCAATGATTGGATCTCCGGTAACTACTGTAATAAATCTGATGATTTATTAGCTTTTAAACAGGCCGAATATATGATTACGGTTCCCTATAAAGATGATCAAGAAGGGGGGAAGTTTCTTACCGATCCTAAATTAGACTCTTATTGTATTAACACAAAATATGTTTCCAGCTTAGTAGATTATCAGTATGCTACAGGTGACAAATATGGTTATTGTCCAATAGATACTGCAACTAACATTACATATAAAGCGGCCATAAAAGGAGGGCAAAAAGAAGTAATATACTCAGAGTGGGGTGGTTTAGTGAGTTGTTGTCCAATTGATCAGCCTTTTGCATTTCGTAGTGGTGGCCAAATTCAATTTGATTATTGTTGTACCGCAGATGTTGAACCCGTATATGATAGAACACTTAATGCTATGATTTGTTCAGATGGTAGAAAAGCTAGCACTTTTATAACCAGTAGTAATGCACAGCTTGGATCAAATGAAGCAAATCCGAAAGGCAGTCAATTGGGGCCGGTGTTTCCTGATGCACAAAAAGTCTATTCTTGCCCAGAGCCTAGTTGTTTTACTGATTTAAATGGTAATGTTCCTGATGCTAACATAAAAAGACTTAATCTAAAACCCGATGAAATCAGCGATTATTATTGTTATGAACAAATGGCGCTTTATGATTCTTCTGGCAAAATGATAGATTTTGATGCTAATCCGGGACCAATTCCGGGTGGCAAGTACTGTTATAACGGTCTAGTATTAACAAAAGATGAGATTAAAGAATGGGGGTCACTATTAGGTCTTTATGGTACTTGTCTTGACCTAGCCCACGAGAGTGATGTTAATTATTGTATTAGCTGCTATAAAAAATGCCAAGGTTATGCAACTTGCCCCTTAATTTATAACTCTTTAGGTTGTATAGACACAAACCCACAGGGGCTAGTTACCAGGGTTTTTCAAATTGGAATAGGTATAATGGGAGCGGTTGGTATAATAAGAATAATGCAGGCAGCATTTTTGAGACAATCAGGTGATCCGGCTAAAATTAAAGAGTCATACGATATCATAAATTCTGTATTGATTGGCGCTTTAGTTTTAATATTAGGCATTGTAGTGTTAAGATTTATTGGTATTAATGTTCTGCAATTATTACCGTTTGATTTCTTACAATAATAACTATTAATTAAAACCAATGATAAAGTTAAAAATTTTAATACTTTCTTTCTTTGTGGTTACAATGATTTTAATGACTCAACTAATAAAAGTATATGCGATAGATGATGCATGGAAAGAGGTTCCAATTTGTGAAAATAATCTTGGCCTTGTTACATTTAAACAAGCTGATTCTCTGGGGTTGTTAGATGGTTCTAAACGGAGTTTGGCTCAGGTAGTCATTGAAGAGAAATATGACAATTATTGTGTAGATACAAAACTAGTTAATGGAATTACTGAAGTACAAGGAAGGTTTTTAGGTTTAAAAGTACAGAAGGACATTGAATATTGTGGAAACGAAAACGGTATTAAGTATTACTTAGGGATGAGGAGGGCAGATGCAGGGGATCCAAATAATGTAAGATGCTGTCCAGAAGGTTTCCCATATATAAGAGGTACGGGACTTATTTGTTGTAAAAGCGAAGCTCCTGCTGCTTGCTCGCTTCTCCCTAATTTAACTTGTCTTACAACTGGTTGTAATTCTACTTATGGTAAAGAAGGTTTTTACAGTGACCTCGGTGAGGAACCTTTCCCTAAAGCCACCGTTGGATATTCTTGTGAAGAAACAAATTGCTTTACAAATAAAAGTAATGAATTGATAGAAAACGAAAAGAGAATTAATTTGTCTTCTATAGAAAAAAGTAAATATTTTTGCTATGCATCGGTCGGAGTTGCAATGAGTGTGCCCCCTGAGCTTGTTGTCCCAGGCGATCAAGTGTGCTTTAATGGAAAGTTTATCTCTAAGGCAGAATATGAACGTTGGGGTTCATTAATTGGATTATATGCTTCCTGTATGGATAGTCCCAATCCTAGCGAGCGTGAGCGTTGTGCTAAATGTTATGAGCCATGTATTGGTTATGATGCTTGTCCCTTAATTTATAACTCAATGGGTTGCGTTGATACTAATCCTCAAGGTTTGATAACGCGTGTGTTCCAAATTGGTATTGGGGTGATTGGCGCTGTAGGAATAGTAAGAGTAATGCAAGCTGCTTTTATGAGGCAATCAGGCGATCCTGCAAAGCTAAAAGAGTCATATGACATCATTAGCTCTGTGGTGATAGGCGCGATTTTATTAATTTTTGGCATTGTAATTTTAAGATTTATTGGAATAAATGTATTGCAGATATTGCCCTTCGATTTCTTGCAATAGTTATGCTATTCTATAGACAGTTATTAGTATAATTAAAATAATGAGTTTCAAGAATAGAATAATAATTGTAGCCTTAGTTATTACAATTATCTCTTCATTACTATTTATCACGTTTGATGTCATTGCTGTGACGCCGACTTCACAGCCTGCAACGGTTGCTAATAAGATTGAATGGCCCGTTACGCCAGGTTTTGAGACAGTTCCGGCAATGATTTCCACACTTTCGAATTTAATATTCCCAATAGTAGGAGTGCTTTTGTTTATAATGATAATTTATGGAGGTATTACAAAACTTACTGCGGCAGGTGATGCAGAAAAAGAAAAGCAAGCGATGCAGATTTTAAAAAACGCAGTTATTGGTACTGTGATAATTGTTTTATCTAGAATAATTGTAGATACTATAAGTGCATTATTGGGAGCGCCAGGACTATGAAGAAACTATTTATATCAATCATAACTTCTGTCTTTGTTTTGCCTTTGTTAGCTACTACTATTCTTGCAGCGGAAACTCCAACTCCAACAATTACTAAAGATCCAGAAAGAATAGTTTACGACCCAGAATGTACCAAGTTTCTAATAGTTGGAGAATATGAAAATGCAGCCGGTGAAAAGATTAATGCTTACGAAGGGGGGGTGCCTTTTTGTAACGATCGTTGTCGGTACAATATCATCTATAATGATGTAGGAGGAAGAAGACCGGGAACATTTTGTGTTTATGGTAGTGAAACCGATCCTCTTTTTTTAAATGATGAGGTGAACCTATCATTACCAATTGAAATACCTGCAGAAGATGCAATCCTAATCTGGATCAGAAGTGGTATCTACGCAGTTATGGGCGTCACCAGTTTAGCGCTTATTCTTTATGGCTTATATGGGTGGTACTTAAGGGCTATGTCTGAGGGTGAAGAAGAGAAGATACGTCTATCAGTAAATATTTACAAAAATGCCATTATCGGCGGAATAATAGTATTTTTGGCTGCGTTGGTAACGCAATTGGTTTTTATGTTCTTAGGTGTGACAGAAAGTATTTTAGAATTCAATTTCATACCAAAATCCGGCTACGAGGTTGAGGTTACAGATCAAGATACTGGCAGACTATGCTACGAAAATCAAACCGATGTAAATGGAGTCTTTGAATGTATTGAAAATAAATGGGTTAAAAAAACAAATACTAATAATAACGGACCATTATAACCATGACAAATACTGAATCTATTGGAATAACAATAAACACCCCCAATGCAGGAGGTGTCTTTGATAATGGAGCTTTGGCGGCAGTCGGCTACTTCTTAGGCTATTTCTTCGCGATTATGATGTTCATTTGGGTTGTTTATTCTATCTACGCCGCTTATAAAATCCTACTCAGTCAAGGCAGTGATAAAGATATGCAGAAAGGGTTCACTCTTATAAAAAATGTATGGATATCAATAACTTGGGGCATGGTTTTTTTTGTAGCAATCTCAATTATTGGTTCTTTCACAGGGATAGGAGACATTAGCCAATGGTATTATCAGCTAGCTCAATGCAAGGGTAAAGGGTTCTATTTTCAAGATATATCTGCTCATCAAATCGCAGAGATTCCAATTGATAAAGTATTTTGCTGTAGAATGAAGATCAACTTAAAAGGTGCAGCAGAGCCATATAAGAGCCTAAACTTTAAAGAGGGGACTTATCATTTCATAGGAACTGGCGGAGCAGATCCAATTCAGTCATACTTTGATGAATGCGAACCATTTAGATAATGTTGTACAATAATACTAATTTAGCTATTATATTATTATCTTAATTTATTTATATTCTTATGAGAAAAAGTCTTAAATTATCAGTAGTATCATTACTGTTTGTTTTAACAGCAGTAGCCTCTGGAAGCGTAGCCTTGGCAGCAGAAACAAGTTCTTTGTTGCCTCCAGAAATTTTAAGATTACTAGGGTTACTTGGTCCTCAAGGTGTTTGTGCTTCACAGTACATTCGCGATAGAACTAATTTTGCTTTTTTCTTAGTATTAGGTGGCTTGGTAATCGCATCAGTAATTTACTCAATTATCGCAGCATACAAATATATTACCTCTCAAGGTGATACAGGTAAGATTGAAGAGGCAAACAAGTCTATCAAAGCAATCTTTATGGGTATTGCGGCTATGGTAGTAGGTATTGTCGGTATGGTAATAGTCTTTACTGTTGTGGGTGCTAGACCAACAAGCCCCGCCTTGTTCCAGGTATGTATTAATGCTCCTAGTAGTAAGGGGTGTAAAGATTGCCAAGATGATCTATCATCTACGTTATGTACAACATGTGAAGGGTTATATGAAGATGCATGCGCGAGACATACAGGAGAAAATGTAGGTCTTGATACCATTGAAGATGAAATTGGCGCTATTAACCCTGAATGTATTCGTCCACGCACAAATTAATTAACATAGCTTGAAAATTCATTAACAAATGAAAAACAGCAAAATCATCATTATTGTCGTATTGATTTTAGCTGCCCTAATTACGACTTATGTAATTGTAACAGGTAATAGTAATTCAGATAATTTAGACTACTTTGTCTCAAAGTATTCACCAAACAGCCTTGCTTATTTTAACTGTAAAGCTGAAGGCTTAAAAGAAGATAACATCTGTGGTAAATGTGAACAACTTTTTAACGAAGCTGATCTAAATAGAAAAGAGTATAATATTAACAACGATGCAGACCTAGTAGAATTTGTTCGTTCAAAAAATAAAGATTGTGTAAATCTAACTTCTGGGGGTAATTAAGATGTTAAAACTGCCTAAAATATCGATGAGAAAAGTTTTAGTATTCCTTTTGCTTTTCTTTATGATATGTTCTTTTTTTTTAAGCTTGCCGGTAAGGGCAGATATTGACGATTATAGAAATAATTGTTCTACTACAGGTATTAGTGAGGACTGTTTGCCTCCTCAGATGAGTGATATTCAGGTGTTAATTGCTAAATTGCTAACTACCGCTTGGTCTTTAGGCGCTATAGCATTCTTTCTCATATTACTTTATAACGGATTAATTTATTTATTAGGTTCTTGGGAAGATGCAGAATACATTTTAGGCGCGTCAATCAAAGACGTTCAAAAAAGAATGTCTCAGTGGGGTGTAGGTTTCTTTATGTTCTTTCTCTCTTATCCTTTAATGAATACAATTTTAGGGGGCTTAGTAGCTAACACAGATTGTTATGCTGATTTAAGAGAACCAGGGTTTACATTTTTCTTCCCTACTGTATGTAATGAAATCGAGATAAATGTAGATCCGTATAAGATTAATGTTCCCGAAGTTGAAGCTAACAAGGGAATGAGTTGTATTGATTATTTGAACTTGAATAAAATAAACCTTGATATATATTGTAATTCGGTTTGTAATTCATTCTACAAATCTTATACATTGTTCCCAGTGAAAGACAATTCACAGGCACTAGTTTATTGTAAATGCGATGGAAATGGTGGCGGTACTTGCACCAGTGTAATCGGGCGTTAGTAATTTTGAAATATTATTTTGCATAATTGCTTAAACTTATTCATACTGCAGATATTCACCTAGGTTCCAAATTAAAATTCTTGGGGGAGAGAGCTGCTAAACAAAGAGAAAATATTGTCAGTGCTTTTGAAGCTTCGATTAAGCAAGCCCTTGATAAAGAGGTAGATTTATTTCTGATTGCCGGTGATTTATTTGATTCAAATAATCCTGCAAACAGCACTGTGTTACTAGCAGTATCTGAGATTAAGAAGCTCTTAGACGCAAATATTTATGTTGCTTTAATAGCCGGCAATCATGATATTTACGATGCCGGTACGGTATATAAGCGGGCAGACTTTGAAATACTTACAGATAATCCCTACTTTCATCTATTTACCGCAGATAGCATTTCAAATTGGAATATTAGTGATTTGAATGCTGTAATTTATGCAGCTAATGTGACTAAAAAAAAGCGTGCAGTAACCCAACTAACAGATTTTGAGAGAGTAGAGGCTAAGTACCAAGTTGCCATGTTTCATGGCTCGGTAGATATTTTAACCGACCCAAGTAACTATCCCTTACCATTACAGACAATTAAAAAGCTAGAATTAGACTATGTTGCTTTGGGGGATTGGCACGGATTATTAAAGGTTAATGAGAGGAATCCTTGCTGCTATTACTCAGGCTCACCTGAGGTTATTGCCTCAGATCAATCTGGTGCTGGCAGTGTCTTATTTGTAGAGATTGACAACAAGCAAGTAAAAGTACAGCCGGTAAAGGTAGGTCAGACTAAAATTGAGAAACTTGAGGTAGATGTGACAGCATTAAACTCAGCGCTAGAGGTTGTAGATGTAGTTAAGCATCAAATTGAGTCAATAAAGACAACTATTTTAAACTTGACTTTAATAGGTGAGCTTACCCTAACTAGTGACATTGATCTTGAATCTGTCAGAGATTTCTTAAACAATCTGTATTTTTATGTCAACATTATAGATAAAACAAGGTTCGCACTTAGTGACAGTGAAATAAAAGAACATGCCAAGCATTTTGTATTCGCTAATTACATTGAATTTATTAAACAATACAAAAAAGATAACCCAGATAAACAAGAAGTAGCGGATTTAGCTTTAAGAGAAGGGCTAAATTTATTAATATCTAAAAAGAATCTTAATGAAGCTGACTAAGTTTGTTATTGAAAATTATCAGCAGTTTATAAAGCAAGAAATTGTATTCACGCAAGGTCTTAACTTCGTCTTTGGCCACAACGAGGCCGGCAAATCTACTGTATCTAGGGCATTACTTGATGTGCTATTTGAATCTCCAGAAAGAAATAATAAAGCTACCAAGGCAATGCAATCGTGGCACAACAGTAGTAAGGCTAGTCTAGATTTAGAATTTAACCAAGGCGAAAAGTCATATAGATTAATTAAAGATTGGCGCAGTAAAAGCTCAGAGCTTATCATTACTGATAATAGTAAGCAATCTGTTATCAAGGGGAATGCAGAGGTAGAAGCAATATTAAAAAAGTTGTTGCCGTTTTATTCAAGAGAGATTTATGAAGATACCGCTTTCATTTCTGCGGATAGCGTTATGGAAATTCATGATGATGTTACCGGTTTTAAAAATGCCTTACAAAATGCCGTAGTAGGAGGGAGTTCGGTAGCTGTGAATTCTATTCTCAAAGACCTTGAAAAACAGATCAAAGATATCAATACAGGAATGGATCGCTATAGCGCTAAGCCTGGCAAGCAGAAACAGCTTATAAATAATATTGCGGCACTAGAGAATGATTTAATGCAAGCCAAAGCAAGTTTAGGAAAACTCATTAACGCACAAATTGATTTGCAAGCAATTAAAAGCGAACTGGGCACTAAGCTTGAGTTTATAAAATCTAACGAAGAGATTATTACAAAAAATGAAAAGGCGCAATCTTTAAAAGAGGATAAAGAAAATGCGAATAATAAATTTGAACAGATACAACAAGAAATTGAAAGTAGAGGCGAGCTTCAAGAAAAAATTAATTCAGTAAATAAAAGTATCGAGCAATTGCCACAGCTAGATTGGCATGAGCTTGAAAAAGATGTTCTTAAAATCTCTGGTTTAAATGATGTGATATCTTCAATTAAAGTTGATACAAGTGGGGAGGCTTTTAACAAGAATAGGAATTTGAGTATAAAATTACAACAAATAGCATTGCCTGTAATTGCAGTTTTAATATTTTCCGTTATTTTAAGCTTTGCTTTGCAGAGTTTTATTCCCATCCTCGTAGCTGTTGTTTTGACGGCAATTGTTGTTTTTGAAAAATTTAGTACCAGAAATGAGCTAGCTAACCCTGCTGCTAATCCTTATTTACAAAATTTACAAACTGAACAAGATGAATTAGCAAAAAAATATTCAGGATACTCACTTAATAAGCTAGAAAAGCTGCTTAAAGATTTCGCTGACTTAACAAGCGAAAAAGAAAAATATGTTTATCAGTTGGAAATTCTTAATAAGGGTAAAAGCTTGGATACTCTAGAGAAAGAGAGAAGTTTGGCGCTAAAAGCAGAGCTTCTAGCAAAGAATGAACTGGAAGAGCTAGATATCAAGCATCTGCAAATCTCTGCACAAGAGTATACTAAGCTTTCTAGAGAGTTGAAGGATGCGAAAACTGGTGTTATTGATTTAGAAGCTAAAAAGAATGAGTTAGAATTTCTCATCAAGCACACTGAAATTGATAATGAAAAAGTAATGCAATTAGAAGAACAGTTAGATTTTTTAAAAACAGAGCAAGCCAAAGTGCAACAACGATTAAAGGTCTTAGAACTTACTCAAGAAGGTTTAGAACAGGCTATTTCAGCTACCGCTAATGATGCTTCGGCTTTAGTTGAGGCAGAAATTGCTAAGTATTTGCCGTTAATAACTGCCAATCGCTATAAAAAGGCGAGACTAAATTCAGATTTATCGCTTGCGGTATATTCAGAAAGCAAACAAGATTGGTGTGCTTGCGAAGTAGCGACCACTGAGCTTTCAAGGGGTACTGTCGATCAAATATATTTAATCACTAGACTAGCTTTTATCAAGCTACTTACCGGGCAAAAGAAATTGCCAATTATTCTTGATGATCCACTGCTTACTTTTGACGCAGTAAGAAAAGCAGAGGTGTTAAAATTATTAGCAGAATTTGCCAAAGACTACCAAATCATTTTTTTCACTTTTGATAGCAGTATTTCCGCCCAAACCATCCTTGGCTGAACTTGATTTCCATACTCAATGCTGTGTAGAATAAAGTAATGAATATTAATGCACTAATAAACAAAACTAGGGTGCTTGTTGTTGTTATCCTGACCTTCTGTATAGTGTTATCCCCTGTATCTGCAAGGACTATTGAAGAAATTAATGCCGACATAAAGGCTAGTCAAGAAGAAATGCAAAAAATCAAAGAACAACTTGCTAAAGCGAATAGCGATTTAGCTGCAATTCAAGCGAATAAGAATAAGACTGGTTCAGAGATAAACAAGATAAAAGAGCAGATTAATGAACTGCAGATAAGCTATGATTTAGCGGTGCTGCAAAAACAGCAAATGGAAGAGGAGATAAAGATTAAAGACCTTGAGAAAGAAGAACGAGAAAAGCTACTAAATAAGCAATTAGTTGTCAGCTATGTAGATTGGAAGACAAACAAGGCTACTGAAACGATGTTAAATTCTTCTGGCGATGTGCTTAAAAGCATCATGTATTATGATTTCATCACAGCTGAGTCAAGTAAGGGGCTAAAAGAGCTTTCTCAAAATATTACGGCATTAAATGAACAAACAAAAGAATTTGAAGCGCAGGTGTTAGGGATGCAAACCACCATGGCAGATTTGCAAAAACAAAAAGAATTCTGGGAAAAACAAATAGCGCTTTATAACGAGGCGTTAGCAAAAGCAAGTAATGACAAAAACCAATTACAGGTTGCTTCTTCACAGATATCAGAAACGCAAGCACAGTATAACTTAGAGTTAGAAATTGCTGTGGCTGCTGCAAATAGCGGTTCAGAGCCTTTGATTTCTGGAGAATTATACTTTGCAGGAAGTGTTAGTTTACCTAGAAATGGCATCGAGTGTACCGGAAACTATCGCTACGCGGGGTTTAACCCAGGTACAGATGCTTTCGGTCATGGTCTAGGTATGTCACAATGGGGCGCTTTTGGTATGGCTCAAAATCATGGTTGGAACGCTAATCGTATCTTAACTTTCTATTATCAAGGCTCAGCTATTGAAACTAGACCAACAAAAACTATAAAGGTAAATGGTGTTGATCGTATGAATATGGAAGATTATATTGCAGGTATCGGAGAAGTTCCAGATAAAGCGTGTGGTACAGCTGAACAAATTCAAAACTGGGAGAACTATGCCAATTCTCAAGGCTGGGCCCCTACCGATCCTAAAAGACAGAAGTATCTTGTAGGTGGTAATTGCTGGCCAGAAGAGGCAATCAAAGCACAGGCCATTGCCGCGAGAACGTATGCATATAATAGGGCAGATTCAATCTGTACTACAGATAGTTGTCAGGTGTATAAGGGCGGTTATGCTAAGGCATGGGCTGCTTACGAGACTAATAATCAAGTAATTGTGGCTGGGGGTAATGTTATTAATGCTTTTTATTCAGGGTACAACAATAATGGTGCAGGTACTGCAGATATTGAAACTGTTTGGCCAAAATCCTCACCTGTTTCATATTTGAAATCGGTTAATGATAATAGCGTCACTTATACACCAAGACTATGTAACCAAAATGTGAGAAGAGAAAATTGGAATACAAATTCATATTCATTAGACGCCATTAAAGAGATGCTTAATTGGTTGCAATCTAAATCAAATTGGACTGATTGCGATAATGGCATCGAGCCTAATCGATGTAATGCTGATGCTGTGCGCTATCAAATTGTAAATGTAATTGGAAATTTAACAGCGATGCAGGTTGAAAATGATAGCTCAGGCAGAGCAAAAAGAGTAAAATTTATTGGGACTAATGGCACTGGCTCAGTCTCAGGTTTGTTTTTTAGAATGATGTTTAATACTTGGACTGGTAAAACCGGTAAAAATGACGCACTCAAAAGCATTACTTATGATATTAAAACAGCACAATAGCAAATGGTAAAGATTGATTTAATTAAAAAAGAAAAGGTTATTACTCTACCTGAAAATAAAAAGTTGCTAGAGTTCTTTGGCATGATTATTACCTATCCTGAGAATGCTACTTTCGCAACACAAAACGAGGGTGAAAACATAGTCATGATTATTCGTAGGCATTTTATTAAAAACATTGGTTGGATTTTAAACGCTGTTTTATTCATTATCGTTCCAACCGTTCTGATATTTCTATTTACATTAATAGATGCAAACCTATTTAACAGTGAATTAAGTAATGGTGCGTTTCTCAAGTCTTTAGACCCAAACCTTGGCAACGCTTTTTTATTTTTTTACTACAGTCTTGTAGTTTCTTTTATTGTTTTTAATTTCCTCCACTGGTATTACGACTTGTTTATAGTAACTAATGAACGTTTCATCTCGATAGACTTTGATATCATTAAGGGCAAAGTAATTACAGATATTCCATTGCAAGATATTATCGACATTTCAGAAAGAGTAGAGGGCTTTTTTGCCATGATGTTTGGTTATGGCACTATTGAATTTAAAACAATTTCAGAAAAAACGATGACTATCCGTGGAGTCACGCAGACTACTTGGTTTAGAGATGGTTTTCGCGATTTAATCTCTTTTGTTCGTAATCAAGAGAATTATAATAATCCTTTTGATACTGTAAATAAAAAGGGCGAAGCTGCAGAAGCAGAAGCTCAAGAGTCAGCGAAAAAAACTGCTCAATATATTGAACCTTAATTATATGGATGATCTAGAGATAGCGCAATTAGTGTTTGCTTTAGTGAAAATTGCATTAATGCTGTTTAGTGTATTGCATATTATGTTTTTGATTTTCATTTTAAGAAGAATTCATTCTATGCAAAAGCAGCTATCAACATTGAGGCAATGGTCATTAGAAGCCTTACTAGCATTAACGGTCTTAGGGTTAATCTTGTTGTTAATCTATATTATTTTACTGCCATAATAATCAATGGATGCATTAATACAAAAAAAATACTTTAGTGGCAGAGCCAAGCCGGGTATTTGGTCAAGTGTTTACACATATAAACCACAAAACTCTGAATTAAGAAGAATTAGGGGTGAAATATTTGCCGTAATTTGTCTAAAAGGTCCGGTAGAGTTTGATTTAGAAGTTGCGGGTAATATGTTATTAGATAAATTACATGAAAGCTATTTTGAGAATAAAGAAGACTCTACATTGATAGCTTTAGAGAAGGCATTGCTAGTGGCCGGAGGGTATTTGCAGCAGTTTTTAGAAAAAGATGCTGAAAATGGTAATAAAGGGGTAGATTTGAATATTATGACTTTGGTAATGTTGGGCGATGTTGTTTACCTTGTTACCCTTGGCGCAGGCAAGGTGTTTGCTTTGAGAGATGGTATCATTTCTGAACTTTCTGATTCACTAAAAGATCCAACAGGTGAAGGGTTTTTGGCAGAAGCTAGTCTTATTGCCAAAAAGGGTGATGTTTTTATCATTGGTACGCCACAACTTAAGAAAGAGTTAACTAGTGATGAATTAGAGAGTGCATCGGCAGATTTCAGTGATTTAGGCTTTAAGAGTAGAACATATATCGAAGAAGCAGCTACAAGCATGATGATGATTGGATTTGGAGTGAATAGAAACCAAGAGAAACAGCTTCCTGCTCAGGCCTTAGAGGATGCTGCAGCTGCACCAGAGGGAGCCGTTGATGAAGTTGCAGATATTGAAGCGCAAGAGGAAGATGCTGCAACTATGGCCTTAGAAGTGGGGCACGAAGAAGATATAGCAGATTTTGATGAAGAGGCTACTTTAGAAGATTTAGTGCGTAAAGATCAAGTCGGGCCAGAAGTCGAAGCCGACGCAGATCTTGCAACTGAGCCTGCAGATCTCAAAGAGGAAGATGACTTTGAAGAAGTGCTAATTGACGAAACGGCTGAAGTTACTGTTGACCCTGATACACGTTTTCCTAGCAAGATGCTTAATAAGACTAAATCTGGTTTTAGTAAGCTGCTTCAGGGGGCACAAGGTCTTTTTGCTAAAAAAGCTACAACAGAGGCTATTACTGAGGTGCAGATACCCGAAGATATATTAGCGGAACCTTTACCAGAAGCAAACACAAAAGCTCTGAAACCTGTTGAGAGGGGCGATGCGGGTAAAAAGACTTATCAGGTATTTGTGCAAAAACTTGGACTATCACTAAAACAATTTGGGCAAAAAATCAAAGCGTTGGTGTGGGATAAATGGCTTGGCATGAAGGTAGATACTAATAACCCAAGACTTAAAACGGCCGCACAGAAACGCAAGTGGGGGTTAGTGATTATTCTGGTATTAATATTATTAGGCGTAATTTACATCTCGATAGATAATTCAGCTACTCTGCAACAACAAAAAGCTGCTTTAGAAAAGAATGTTAACTCGCTTACAGAAGCAAAGGCTTTGATAGATGAAGTAAATTCGAGAACTTCTGTATATGCAAAATTAGGCGTGGATGATGCTCGCAAGTCTCAACCTTTAGCGAAACTGGCTGAGGCGCAGACTAAATTAGATTCAGCTAAAGCTAATCCAGAATTAACAGATGAAATTGCACAACAAGAGCAATTAATTGCAGTTATTAAAGCCAAGTTTGAAAAAACAATTCAACTCTACGAAGAAGACTTCTTAATCGATATGGGCACACTCTTTCCAGAAATACAAATTATTGATATGGCAGTGGCAAATAAGACGATTTATCTCTTACCATCTGCAGAAAAGGTAAGCAAGATTTATTCAATTAGTTATTCTGGTGCTGATCTTAAAGAAATTAATGTTGACTTGGTTAATCCTCAAAGTATTGTGGCCGATGATAAAGGTAATTTGATTGTGTTAGATCAAAATCCGGAGAGGGGAATCGTAATCATTAACCCTGCGGATGGATCAAGTAACAGAATTGCTGCTTCTTCAAGTAGTGTACTTGCTGGTGCAACACAGATAGATTTTTCGGTAATAAATGGGCAGGGGAGAATCTACTTGATTAGGCCGAATGATAAATCTATTTCTTTCTATTCAAGAAGTGGCTCGTCGTATAGCACGATTACTAAAAGAAACACACTAGAAGAACTTGCAACAGCCAAAGACTTAGTGGTTATTGATGGCAAAATCTATTTAATCATGCAGACAAAAGAGGGCTTATATCGAGACTACGGTAAAGAGTCTGAGAACATTTTACTCAAAGGCATGAAATCTGGCGATAACCTCTTGGGGGCATCGGCTTTACATGTAGATGGCACTTATATTTATGTGGCTGATCCTAGCAAAAAGAGAGTAGTGGTATTAATTAAAGATGTTGTAGATTTACCTTTAGTTGCACAGTATGCCTATAAGGGTAACAGCAATACTGCTTGGACTGATATGAAAGAGGTAATTGCCGATAGAGATGCCATGAAAATCTTTTTGCTAGACAAAGCTCGTGTTTATGCTCTAAACATGAATCAGCTAAGTGAGTTCATTAATTAGTAAGCAGAATCCAAGATATAGTGTATAATAGCTTCACTAATGAAGATAATAGAAACTAACAAAAAAGCGTTATTTAACTTTGAAGTTGTAGATAAATATGAGGCGGGGTTGATTCTCACCGGATGGGAAGTGAAATCGATTAAAGCCGGCCATTTATCTCTTAAAGAAAGTTATGTAGTAATAAAAGACGGCAAAGCCCGTTTAATTGGTGCTCATGTTAATAAATGGCCGGGCTCACAAAGCCCTATTGGCTCTGAAACGCGCGAGCGTGAGTTATTATTAAATAAGTCAGAGCTGGTCAAGTTATTAAGTGGTGTTAAATTAAAAGGTTTTACAATCATTCCTTTAAATGTTCACCTCAACAGGGGCAGGGTAAAACTAGAAATAGCCTTAGCCAGGGGTAAAAAGCTTTATGATAAACGAGCAAAACTTAAAGAGGCAGATCAAAAGCTAGAGATAAAGCGAGATTTAAAGACAATGGGTTTCAATTAAAAACTATGCTAGAATAATTACCTATGGATGATAATCAAAGCACAACACAAGTAAATCCAAGCAACGATAATGCATCAACTCAGGTAGTTCCTGAAATGCAGATGCAAGATATGCCAACAATTAAGTTTGGTAACAGTGCTACTGCTAAGCCGGTAATGTTTTCACCTTCGCCAGAATCTGCTCCAATAGTAATTGAGAATAAGTCAGATTCTGCTGCTACCGAATCTCAAGCAGAGACTCTAAAGCCAGTTGAGGGTAACATTGAGCATGCTCTTGAAAGCCTAGAACGAGCTGAAAGAAAAGAAGTTAAACCAATAGCAACTGATGTTCCTCAAGATTTACCTACGGCGACAGTGAATCCTACTCAACCTGCACAAACCACAGCAGTGGTTACTGAAAATAAGAAATTAGATTTGCCTCCATTTAAAGGCTATGAAATCGCAGAAGAAATGCTAGATCTTGATTTAATAGCTGCGAATAAAGGTAAAAAAGAAAAGAATTTAGCTGATACTGCAATCTGGTTATTTTTAGACAGATTATTAAAAAAAGGCAACGAAAAATAATAAACATTCCCGTTTTTTGTTAAAATGTATTTGTATATATACTAATTAGATTTGTATACATGTTTAACGCAAGTACTTCTACAACAGAGCAAATGTTCGGTTTCATTGTTGATCCGGTATTCTGGCTATCTTTCTTGTTGGCGATTATTGGCTTAGCTTTACTCATTATCCTCATTAGACTGGGCTTCAAGAAATTTGTAGTTTATGTCAAACAGGCTTCTTATGAGAAAAAGTCTTTAAAATCTGTAGTATTTGAAGTTAGAGTACCTAAAAATAGTGAAGTTGATGCAACAGCTGCAGATCAGATGTTCTCTGCTTTAATGGGTATTAATTCTAGTGATAAATCAG
>CALARN010000121.1 GCA_937889205.1 uncultured bacterium | reverse complement strand
CAGTACTTGCTGTAACAAAGAGATCACCTCGCTCTTGGGCTGTGTTTAAAGAATAACCCATTGCTGTTCCTGATTCAGAGGCAATAATCACGCCCTTTCTAAACAGCTCATCTTGATTGACACTAGGCACATATTCTTTTATATAACTGTTTAATACCACATTCCCTTTAGTCGAAGTTAGTAATTGACTGCGTAGCCCAAACAGATTTCTAGTAAGAATATTATAAGTCATTCTAGTTTGACCATTGTTAGTCTCAATATTAACAAGCTCTGCGCGTCTTTTATTTAGGGCATCAGTAATAGTACCGATAAATTCTTCAGTTGTATCAATAAATAACTCTTCTTTTGGCTCACATCTTTTGCCATCAATTATTTGATAAATAATCTCAGGCTTTCTCACTTGAAATTCATACCCTTCGCGTCTTAGTGTTTCAATTAAAATTGATAATTGTAATTCACCTCTACCTGCAACAAAATATCCACCACCATCAGCTTTAGTAATTACTAAACTAATATTTTGAGATTTTTCAGCATCAAGTCTTTGTTCAAGTTGTGTAGCAGTAACATATTTACCCTCTTTACCAACTAAAGGAGAAGTGTTAGCCTCAAATTTTATTTTAACAGCAGGTGGTGATATTTGAATTTTTGGTAAAGGCTCAATATTCTGCGAATCACAGATTGTGCCACCAATTGACATCGATGCAATACCACTAATAGCAACGATTTCACCGGCTGCTGCTTCAGAAACTTCGACAAAATCTAATCCTTCTCTAACCATTACTGCTTTGACTCTACCTGATTCTTTCTTTGCATCAGCTTCTGGTCCACTAATCACAACAACAGCATCTCCCGCTTTCACCTTACCACGATAAATTCTACCTACTAAATACCTTCCGGTATGCACATCATAATCTAAAGCATTAACCTGCATTTGTAGTGATGCATTTGCGTCGCCGGTAGGTGCAGGAATATATTCAATAATTTTCTCAAGCAATAATTCAAGATTACCTGAAAATTGATTAGCAATAGTTAAATCACCCTCAGGTAATTTCTCAAATACCAAACCTTCTCTAGCAATTGCATACAAAATTGGAAAATCTAATTGATCCATATCTGTCGCTAACTTCAAGAATAAATCATTTAGACGATCTAATACTTTAGGTACATTAGCAAACTTCTTATCAATTTTATTAATCACCACGATAGGTTTGAGGCTTAGTTCTAAGGCCCTTTTGAGCACAAATTCAGTCTGCGGCATGGGGCCTTCTTGTGCATCAATGACTAACAAGC
Organism: uncultured bacterium; assembly: GCA_937889205.1. Classification (GTDB taxonomy): domain Bacteria; phylum Patescibacteriota; class Dojkabacteria; order B142; family OLB20; genus CALARN01. Next base: position 1,545 of record CALARN010000121.1, on the reverse strand, counting down.
AGCCATCTGCCATGTTCAATGTTCGCTCTACTTCACCACCAAAATCTGCATGACCCGGAGTATCAATAATATTTATCTTGTATTCTTTATATCGGATAGATACATTTTTCGCTTTGATAGTAATACCTTTTTCTCTTTCTAATTCACCAGAATCAAGAATCTGCTCTTGAGACATTTCATCTTGATTATCACGAAAAAGGTGGGCCTGTTTTAAGAAGCCGTCCACTAAAGTTGTTTTACCATGATCAACATGGGCAATAATTGCAATATTCCTAATTTTATCTTGGGCTACCATGGTCAAAATGTATATATATCAATAAAAAACCGACCAATTACCCTGGTCGGAAAGGGCAGAGTAATTATCCTATAGTTTCGAAGATAAGTCAACGGGAAAATTAAAGCGGAGTGCTTACCAGTATTCTAATTATCATGCTCATTGCTGGCTCATGATACAAAAAAATGTAATACGCTTTATTGCCAAGCCACTGCGATATTTTACCTGAAACTCCTTGTAATATGTTTAATACTCTAGCAAAAGTTAATACTAAGCCAAATCCAATAAACATATCGCTGAATATTGTCCCCCATCCGAAGCTGGAAAATGCTATACCTACTATTACAAGAATAATACCGACAAGAAATTGTTTATTAAATAGAAACCATGATGTTCTTGTGGCAAAATACATGCCCAAAACAAACTCAGGCAATCTAGCAAAAATACTGATAAACCCTAAAGCATTTGCCTGATAAATACCAATTGGTGCTTCATCTGTAAGATTTACTAACATTAAGCGATAAATTAACGAGATCGCAATTGCAATTAAGAGTAATTTTAACGCTCCGAACTCCTTCAAGAGCCTTAGTAGTAAAGGGTAAGCAATGTAAAACTGCAAAATTGTGCCAATAAACCACCAGGTCCCAACAAAATTAAAAGCTAAGTCTTGAGTTAGCCAGCGAGTAGGGAAGATTATGCTTTGCCAGTACTGCTCAAGTTTATAAATATCAAAGAATTGTGGCACAGCTTCAATATTACCAGTCCAGTATCTAACATTTTGCAAACACCAATTAACAATATGAGTCAACGGTAATGCAATAAAATAAGGGAGTAGTAGCTTCCAGATTTGCTTACCCCACTGCCTAAGGCTAATACCTTTTGCTTGAGTTAAGTATTTTTTTGTTAACCCGTAGCCCGAAAGAATTAAAAAAATATGCACTCCAATATATCCTAGGGCAAAGAAAAATCCCCAGAAATACTCTGGCTTAATTGTTAAATAAGCTAGTACTTTTTGTGACCATCCCAAAAATCCTAAATTAAATGAAGCCATAAAAGCATCATTAAAGAGAGTATATTGAAAATGGAACAAGACAATCATTAATATTGCTATGCCTTTAAGTTTTGCTGTGTCTTGCCTCTCCATATTCGTAATGTTTGCTAAATTCTTACTGATATTACTACCTTACTAGTTTAATGAATCATAACATATAATATATTTAATGAGACTCATTCACAATGCAAGATTAATCCACATCTTACTGAGAAAGTAT
>CALARN010000120.1 GCA_937889205.1 uncultured bacterium | reverse complement strand
TTTTTTCTAATTACATCCATTGAAATTACTTCATCACCGGCGACTTTTAAATTTATACCTCTGACGCCCATTGTTGCTCTACCAGTTTCTCTGACATCGGTTTCGTTAAATCTAATACTGAAGGCGTTTTTGGTGATTAAAATGACTTCGTCTTCGCCTGTTGTTGGTCTAACCCAAGAGAGTTCATCTGTATCAGCAAGTTTTATAGCTATAATTCCATTGGCTCTGATATTTTGGAATTCTTCAATTGCAGTTTTTTTCACTGTACCTTGTTTTGTCGCCATGAATAAGAATTTAAAGTCTTTTTTAACTTTAGATTCAGATTGATTTTCTTGTTCCATATCTTCATCGAGTATTTTACTTGCTGCAATCTTACCCTCGTTACTTCTAGTTAAAATGCTTGTAACAAGTTCTCCTTGTTCGATATTAATGAGATTTACTACTGCCTGCCCCTTGGCCTGTCTGCTGAATTCTGGTATTTCATAAACTTTTTGAATGAATACCCTACCCTTGTTAGTAAAGAAGAAGATATCATCATGGGTATTACATATGAATATATGAGCTACACTGTCATCTTCACCGGTAGTCATGCCCTTCTTACCTACTCCGCCTCTCTTTTGAAGTTGATAAACATCTTCTTTCATTCTTTTAATATATCCTTGCTCGCTTACGGTGACTATCACTTCTTCTTTTACAACTAAATCCTCCTCGCTAAATTCTCCGATCTTACCTTTATGAATTTTGGTTCGTCTTTCATCTCCGCGTTTTTGAGCTAATACTTCAGTTTCAGAAATAATTAAATCAAGAATATGTTGCGGAGTTGAAATCAGATTAAGTAAGTCAGCGATTGTTTCTTTTATTTGCTTGTATTCATCTTCGATCTTTTGTCTTTCTAGTGCTGCCAGTTTTCTAAGTTGCATATCTAAGATGGCAAGAGCTTGAATCTCACTTAATTTGAATTTTTTTATCAAGCTTAATTTAGCAGTTTCGGCATCTTTAGAGCTTCTAATTGTACTGATGACTTCATCTAAATTGTCTAAAGCAATTAACAAGCCTTCTAAAATATGCTCTCTTTCTCTTGCCTTGGCTAATTCAAATTCACTTCTACGGATAATAATTTCTTGGCGATGTTCTACAAAAAGCTCTAATACTCTTTTAATATTTAATAATCGTGGTTCACCTTTAACAAGTGCTAATAAGTTTACATTGAATGCCTTTTGCATTTCTGTAAACTTATAAAGATTATTAAGGATAGTTTTTGGTTTACCATCTCTCTTTAAATCAATTACAATGCGTGTTCCTAGCTTATTAGATTCATCTCTTAAATCTGAGACCCCTTCAATTTTTTTATCTCTTATCAAATCTGCAATTTTACTTACTAGTGTTGATTTATTAACCTGATAAGGAAGCTCAGTAATAATTATTTGGAATCTTCCACTTTTGTTTTCAACAATTTTAGCTATTGCGCGCATCACTACCCTACCCCGACCTGTACTGTATGCTAATTTAATTTCGCTTTGGTCAAATATTTCGGCACCAGTTGGGAAGTCAGGCCCTGGAACAATCTCAAATAACTCATCTAGAGTTATATCTGAAATGAAGTTTGGTAATCTATCTGGTGAAAGATTCTTTAAATCTTCTAATGTCCGAATATTTTGTAAATATGAATAGTCTATTTGCTTTTGTTCTTCTAAATAAGCCTTTTTAACAGTTGATATAAGCGCTGTCGCAATTTCTTTTAAATTATGTGGCGGGATTTTTGTTGCCATACCGACAGCGATTCCCTCTGCCCCATTTAATAATAAAGTTGGTAGGCTTGCGGGAAGCACTTCGGGTTCTCTATAACTTCCATCATATGTAGGGATGTAAGTAACAGTATTTTTATCGAGTTCGTTTAATAAATCTAACGCATTTTTATGTAATCTAGATTCGGTGTATCTCATAGCAGCGGCACTATCCCCATCAACAGAACCGAAATTACCTTGGCCATCTACTAATAAATAGCGATAACTGAATTCTTGAGCCATACGCACCATGGCATCATAGACAGAGGTGTCGCCATGAGGATGGTATTTACCAATAACTTCACCAACGGTTCTGGCACTTTTCTTATATGCTCTATCAGGTAAGAACCCTTGTCGAAACATTGCATAGAGAATTCTTCTCTGCACCGGTTTAAGGCCATCGCGAACATCGGGTAAGGCTCTAGCAATGATTACGCTCATGGCGTAATTGATATAAGAGGTGCGCATTTCTTCAACAATATTCTTCTGGGCAATGCCACCTACTACCAATTGAGTTGTTCTTATTGGGGTATCGGGATTGTCATTATCAGAGATATCTTCACCTTCAGGCATGTTATCTTGCTGCGCGGTTTCGGGTTCAGATTCTGCAGCTCTTTTTAATAATTCGTCAATTATTGGATCTGTATTATTAGCAGTTGCCATGGATTTTAAACAAAATAAGTTAAATGTCTAAGTTTGCTTCTTTACTATGTGTTTGAATAAATTTCTTTCTTGGCGCAACTTCGTTGCCCATTAGAATTTCAAAGGTCAAATCAGCTTCTTCTGCATCTTCAATAAATATCTTTTTTAACACCCTTGATTCTGGATTCATAGTAGTTTGCCATAATTGTTCTGGGTTCATTTCACCCAAACCTTTAAAGCGCTGGACTCCTTTAATACTCTTGCCTGCTGCTGTTAGTTCTGCAATCTTTGCATCCCGATCTTGTTCGTTAATTACCCAATAGAATTCGTCTTTTGATACCTCAACTTTGAACAATGGAGGTTGGGCAACATATAAACAACCACTATCAATAATGTGTCTTAGGTGCCTAAAAAATAAAGTTAATACTAATGTAGTGATATGCTCACCATCAACATCTGCATCATTCATTAGGATTATTTTATGGTATCTAAGCTTGTTCATATCAATACTATCACCTAAACCCGTTCCTAAAGCGATGACTAAATCTTTTAATTCTTTATTTTCCATCACCTTATCGATACGATATTTCTCACTATTCAAAGGCTTACCACGAAGTGGGAAAATTGCTTGAGTTCTTCGATCTCTTGCCTGTTTGGCTGAGCCACCTGCTGAGTCTCCTTCAACGAGGAAAATTTCACATTCTTCTGCTTTCTTTGAAGAGCAGTCGGCTAATTTACCAGGAAGGCTACCACCTTCTAGCGCTCCTTTTCTTACTACTGCTTCTCTTGCAGCTTTT
>CALARN010000119.1 GCA_937889205.1 uncultured bacterium | reverse complement strand
ATTTTAGTATACAGATTAAGAATCGGAATAACGGTAATTGGCTTATCTACCGTCTCATAATAAATACCACGACCGAGATAAGCGTTGACAGCATAACTAATCAAATTGTAACCGGGAATAGGGGACAATTTGCTTTTACTAAGACTACAATAATGCTGCTCATAAGAACGATAACCTGCCATTTTCGCAGAGGCAGCCAACGCAACAATGCTCTTAGCTAGATTAGTATATAGACTGGATGCCAAATCATCGAAGTTACCTTTATCCTTAGTAATAAAGGTTTCAATAGCAGTGTAGATCATGTTTTGGGATTGAGACACTATCTGGATATAAGTCAGAATATCGGCAAACGCGATGTTTACTGCCGCCATGTAGTCAGTAACCTGATCGCAGCGCAGATTAAATTCCTTCAAAGAAATAAACTCGCTATCGCCATACATAGCCGATGAAATGCACTGATTCAAACTAAGCATAGTAAAGTCTCCTATTCTGACCATTACCTATAATTTACGCAAATAAAAAGGCGGGCAGCCGAAGCCACCCGCCTTTAAAGTCACAAACCTTCTGCTCTTACTTGCATATATTGCCGCAAAAGAAGCTTAAATAGTGTTCTAAACCCTTTACCGTGGCCTGAAACACCATGTCGCATAAATTCAATACCATGAGCGCATTCATGCAGAACTGTATGTTTATATAAAATGTCTTTAGCAAAGAACATTTTCAAACCAACAGGCAGCGAGAATGGTGTAACGCTATCCTCCGAACACATGCACCACCCTAGTGTTTTACCATCAAAAGGACCAAATATAATCTCTACATTGTATAGATCATATCTTTTTGCTATTTCTTTGATTAACTGAATAGCTTCCTTTTCGGTAACTAACTCTGCGCGAGTACCTGCGATAGCTTTCTTACTAGCTACTCTAGATACAGCATTAGTTTTAGCCACCTTCATTACATGCTTATTGATGCCGAAATAATCAGCAGTCCATGCATATACAGCATTTGCATCGTTATTGCTGAATACTTTACCTACGTCTTTTAGTTGATCGTCCACAAACCCCTTATTGCGTTGTAGCATGGCAAGTAGACGATCATAAGCATCTTGATCCGTCACCATAAAAGCTCTCAACGGGCTTTTAGCTGGACCTAAGATCAACCCTACGGTTCTGTCTCTTACTACACCTTTATATACGAAGGTAATGGCACATTGATCGTTGAGGCTTTTACCATCTACGTCAATTTCTCTATTTTGCAAAAACTCGCATGAGTTATCTTTAACCCATTCAAGTTGATTTAAGAATGCTTTAGCAGTAGACCCGTTTATTTCCTGCCAACCAACTCCGTTAAACGGTGGCGGTTTGTACGATAAATTTTCATTTACTACTACCATTGTTATTAACCTTCATCATCCATAGAGCGTAGCTCTTTATTAGCATAGGGATTTCTTGGTTTTCTGAAAACATTCAATAAAGCGAATTGACGTTCAAAAGAATGTAAAGCTCTAGCACTTACAGAATAACCATATGGCTTGCCTCGTGCTGTAAGTTTTCTATTGATAGATGAAACTTTCCATACTCTCTTATATTTACCATCTACAATATAAGAGTTTTCCTTCATTTCAATATCTGGTGGCAATTCCATAGTAACTGTTAAATTCCAATCGACATATTCATCCTCATTAGGAACTTCCATGTCGGGAACTTGAATACGAATAGGCATACCCATAGAAAATAGAATTTCCACATGGGTAAACTTTAATTGAAAATCTTTACCTAAATTTGATTCAATAACCAGTGTTAGTTTGTTACTTTGCTGTAATAACAAGCTATTGTTCAAATTATTAAGGGTGTCATAATTAAATGGATTTTTTACCGAAGGCTGGCTTGGGTGGATAAAATACAAATTATAACTCGATGGAGATACAATTTTTCCTTTATCTAACACCGCTAACCTTACTAAATGACGCCAACTAGTAGGTAATTTTACATTACCCCATTGAATCGATGCTCTTTCGTGAACGGTATAGATAGGAGGTTGTTCATCTGAATCAATATCTACTACCCCAAAAGTATCGATAGTATGAGCCTCACTGGCATCCAATAAAATTCTCTCACCGTTATATAAACGCCAAGAGTCTACATATCCGCTACCTAAGCAAATAGGGCAAGCTACAAAATTAGGTGTAAAAGCAAAGTCAGTAGAATTACCAATAGCAATAGCCGCTAATATCTTTTCCATAGGA
>CALARN010000118.1 GCA_937889205.1 uncultured bacterium | reverse complement strand
CTACTACCAGAGAATCTTAATAACCCAGGATACTCATTCGTGAAATTTATCGGTACATAGTTTTTGAAAGAATTTGATACATTCCAATTTATATTAGTAAAACAAATTGGGGTAATTTCATTATCTTCTGTTGGGGCAATCGCAGAGAAAAACTTTAACAGTGGGAAATTTTCAACTGAAACAGTTTCCATATAGGCAACAAGCCATTCTTTGTTACATGGCAGTTGATTGTTTTTCTCACTAACACCACCACTTGTACATTCAGGCACTTCAATTTCAGCAATAATTGTATCTACACCTTTATTATTAACTACAATTTTTTGGCAACTTTGCATATCGTAATGCTCAGGGATTTTGTAATACCAAGATTTTACTTCAGTAGTAAAGCTTTCAACATTCGATAAATCTGTTTTTGCTTGCTCATCTTCTTGATTATTATTTTGTCCATTTTCATCTTGTTGAGAGGATTCTTCTTTATTTTCTCCATTATCTGGAGCTTGTTCTAAAGTAGTACAATCTTCTGTTCTTAACTTTTGCTCCATTACAAAAGTAGGATCAATATATGAAGATGGATTCCAAAGCTCTTTTCTAATTTCAAAATGTAAATGCACAATGTTATTGGAACCTACCCCTGTTTTTCCCATAATACCTACTGGCGTTTCTTTTGTAACCTGACTACCCACTGTAACGGATGTGCTGTATAAATGGGCATAAAATGAATAAAGCTTACTACCATTTGTGAGGGTATGCTCAACAGCAACATAATTACCAAAACCCGGAGCATCAAAACTATTTGCAATAACAACACCAGGGGCAGCGGCATAAATTGTTGGGCCCTTAACATCATTAGTTACGAAACAACCGGGGACTAAACAAACATCGTAACCAGTATGCCCAGAATAACAACCAATATGTTTACATACTCCTGGGTAACTACCGCAAGTTGGTGAATTAAAATCTTCAAGACCATTGATAGTTGGTGCTGCATTAACAGAATTTGCTGAAGAGAAAACTAAAACTACCGTATATAGAAACGGTAAAATAATTAATAATAATTTTCGAATTTTTAAATCAATGACATTTAACATACATATATAATAGCCAGATTTTCAAACGAATGAAAGATACCTTTAGATTTTTAAATAATTGTATATAATAGTACTAAATATATTAAGTATTTATGAAAGCATCATCACTGGCAGGGAAACTTCAATTCGGTACCGCATCACCTTTTTCTTGGTCACATGAGTACCTATTATCAGTGTTAACTTGTGGTAAAAATAAAATTGTTAAGTCAACAAATTTAGTAGAGGCTTTTAAAATGATAGATAGAGCTGATTTTGTACCTCAAAAATCTAGTAAAGAAGCCTATAACGATACCGAAATTCCAATTGGATATAACGAGTATTTAGATAAGCCTACAGTTATTGCAGAGATTTTACAGCTATTAAAACCTAAAGAAGGTGGAGTCTACTTGGATGTTGGAGCAGGTACTGGCTATGTAGCAGCTTTATTAGGAGTAGCGGTAAGTAGTAAAGGATTCGTTTATTCTATTGAACGCAAACAATTCTTAGCAGATATTGCCAAAATTAACATTAATAAATATCCATTTTTAAATAATGTAGAAATAATTTTTAGAGATGGTTTGCACGGTTTTGAAGAAAAAGCTCCTTATGATGGTATACATGTAGCGGCGGCATACGATACTATTCCTAAACAGATTCTAATGCAGCTTAAGCTAGGAGGCCGACTAGTCTCCCCTACTTGCGACAACAATTTACATGTCTATGAACGCATTTCTGCAAATGAGTTTCAAGAAACAATCCATAAAGCCTATTTTTTTGATACAATACAGCCGGGTATTGAATAATTGTTAGTTATTACACCATGAACGATTATAATAACAACCAATTTAATAATTTTGGCGATTATCATGGGCCTTCTGAGCGCACAGATATAACACGCCTTTTTTCAGAACGAACCAAAGAAGCAATACAAACTGCTGCGAAAGCAGTAATTGCCACTAAGCAAAAGAATATTGATAGCGAGCATCTTTTATATGCATTAGCAACAGATGGTGAAGTAATGCAAAGAATTTTCAAAGAACTTGATATTGATAAAGCAGAACTAGCAAATTATTTACAAAATCAAATGCTTACTGCTAACTTTGAAACCAGAAGCATAGGTATAACTCCTAGAGGGAAACAAATATTACAATTAGCATTTCAAGAAGCCTTAGAACTAGGGCATAATTATATTGGTACTGAGCATTTACTTTTAGGAATTATTCGAGAAGGTGAAGGCTTAGCGGCACAAATCCTTAAAAAATATGGAATATCTCATTCAAAAGCAAGACAAGCAGTAGTCAAAATACTTGGAGAAGGGGATAAAGATGGTAATAACTTACAAGAAACATCCACCACCCCTGAGTTAGATAAATATTCAAAAGATTTAACTGCTGCAGCAAAACAAGGGAAGATTGACCCTGTAGTTGGTAGAGCCGCAGAAATTACAAGAGTTATTGAGATACTTGCTCGCAGAAAGAAAAATAATCCCGTACTAATAGGTGAACCAGGAGTAGGCAAAACAGCTATTGTAGAAGGTTTAGCTCAGCGCATACACACCGGCAATGTTCCTGATATTCTTAAAGGTAAAAAAGTTAAAGCTTTAGATATCGGAATGCTTATTGCTGGCTCTAAGTTTCGTGGAGAATTTGAAGATAGAGCAAAAAAACTTATTCAAGAATTAGAAAAGGCTGATCGTGAAGTGATTTTATTTATTGATGAACTACATACAATTATTGGCTCTGGGGCTAGTGAAGGTGAGCTTGATTTAGCCAATATGATTAAACCCTCACTTGCAAGAGGTGAGTTACAAGTAATTGGAGCTACCACAACTTCAGAATATAAAAAATACATTGAAAAAGATGCTGCACTTGAAAGAAGGTTCCAACCTGTCTTGGTAAATGAACCTAGCATTGAACAAACTATAGAAATTCTTAGAGGTATTAGAGATCGTTATGAAGCCCATCATCGCTTAAAGATTAATGATGAGGCTTTAATTGCTGCGGCAAACCTTTCAGATAGATACATTAAAGATAGATTCTTGCCAGATAAGGCGATAGATA
>CALARN010000117.1 GCA_937889205.1 uncultured bacterium | reverse complement strand
TACATCCATTCTTCATTTACCCTCAAAATTGAAAGGTTTTTCTACAATTGCGATTGTCAAAGCTCCTAAATTTTTTGCAACCCCTGCAATAATAGGAGATGCACCTGTTCCAGTACCCCCACCCATTCCTGCAGTAATAAAAACCATATCTGCACCCGCTAAATGCTCATGAATTTCATCAATACTCTCTTCAGCTGCTTTTCTTCCTGTAGCTGGATTACCCCCACTACCTAAGCCACGAGTATTTTCTACCCCTATTTGCAACTTAGTTTCGGCTAGACTCTTCGAAAGGGCTTGGGCATCTGTATTTACAGTTATAAACTCTACGCCTTCAATATCGTAATTTTGAATCATGTTGTTGATGGCATTGCCACCAGCACCACCAACTCCAACTACTTTTATTCTGGCAAGGTTTGTTGATTGTGGTTTAACTAGCATATATATAATGATTAATAGCTACAAAAAAAATAGCTGAAGCAAAAGAAGTTAGCGCAATAAATACAGTGTAATGAAAATAGCGCCGGTATGCAAGTATTAAGGCATTAAATTCTTAAAAAAGCCCTTTATCTTTGCAAAGAAATCGTCGCCAGATCCTTGTTTTGATGATATTGGCTTACGAATACCTCTATAACCTTCATTTGCCGCCGCATAAAGAATTAACCCCTGTGCAACTGAAAAAGCTGGACCATTTATCTCATCTACTAAACCACCTATTCCCTTAGGGTACCCAATACGAGCAGGAATCCCAAATACTTTTTTAGCAATATTGGTAACACCCGGCACTTGAGCCGCTCCACCAGTAATAACAACACCTGCAGGCAATTTAGCAACATTTCCCGAATCTTCAACCTGCTTAATGACAATGTCAAAAATCTCACTTAATCTAGCCTCAATGATTTCTTCAAACATTTTTCTAGATATTGTTTTCACACCACTAATTTCATAATTTGAAATATCGATAATATCTTTAGATTTTTTCAAGTCTTTATTTACAGGTTCTTCTACAACAGGTTCGCCACTTAAGCTACCAAGTAATCGCTCTCTCTTTCTTGTCATCTCATTAACATCTTGCGGTTTACTTGTTTGTTTAAGCAAATCTTCTGCGTTTAACTTAATCTTTTCTGCATCCTCAAGCGAAACCCTTAAACCAATAGCTAAATCAGAGGTAATATTTGCCCCACCAAGTGGAACAGATGATGAATGTGTAATCGCATCTTCTACAAAAGTATTGATGGTTGTCGTACCACCACCAACATCTAGTAACATTACACCTAACTCTTTTTCTGTAGCAGTAAGCACACTACTCGATGAAGCCCAACCTGAAAATACAACATCTTCCACTTTTAAACCAATTTGTTGAACACATTTAACAAGATTATGAAGTGCAGAGGATGTTGCCGAAATTATATGAGTATCAACTTCAAGCCTAGTACCGGTCATTCCAATAGGGTCTTTAATATCGCCTTGAGCATCGACAATAAACTCTTTAGGAATTACATGCAAAATATTTCTTGAAGGTGGAATCGAAACAGTTCTAGCACTTTCAATAGCTCTAAGAACATCATCAGCATTAATTTCTTCTTGAGCCACCGCCACCACTCCTTTATTATTTGTACTTGTTATATGCTTCCCATTAATTGAGATATATACAGATGAAGCAGTTAAACCAGCCATTCTTTCTGCTGCTTCTAATGAAGATGCAATTGATGATATTGCCTCATCTATATTGACAATAACTCCTTTTTTTAGCCCTTGAGAGGGATACGACGAAACCCCAATCACGCTAGGGGACTCACCTTCAGATATTGAAGCAATCACAGTTGCAATCTTTGTTGAGCCAATATCTATTGCTGTAATTATTCTATTAGCCATAGTAGCAGTAAATTATTATTATGATTCTATATTAATTTATGTATCTATTCAAATCTAGCTGGTATAAAAAAACACCAACAGTTAAGTGCCTATCAATCTAATCTTAATCAGAAAGTATGTCAATGTCAATTAACGGCAAAACTTCACAGCAATCTTAGTTGCAGATAAATCAATCTGACAGTAATCCCTTCCCTCTTTCTGTAACTGACTTTTCACTAGAGTATAATCTTCGAACTGCTCTGTAATTTTTCGCACCGAACTAAACACTAATTCTTTGCCGTCATTTAATACAACCCTAATTAACAACTCACCTTCCCATATTACTCGACTAATTTGAATCTTTCTAGCTGAAAACAAATTAAATAAATCCCCTGTTATTTTTAATCTTGCAATGTCAATTAATAAGTCTTCATCATATACGACAGTATCAATAGCGTCTACCCTAGGATAAGTACTATATACACTGATATCAACAGCTTGGTTAATTTTATTCCAAATCTCAATTAGTTCAGTTTTGTACTGCAATTCAAGCTGTTTAACACGGTTGAGTCTCTCCGTTTGAGAAATTTCTTCATATTTAAACGCAGTCGCAATTAACAATTTCTGCTCTTCCGTTGGCAAATCAAGAATTTGATTACTTATTTTAAACTCATTAAGAAATATCTCGTATAAATAGGTAGAATTTGGATCGCCAAAACCCCTTGCAATATTTAGTTTTTCTTCAGGCATTACCGCAGGGTCAACAAATATTTTTCTAAGAACTTGCCCATTTGAATCTACAAGAAAAGCACCCGAGAGATTAATATATACAAGCCTAGGCTCTCTTTCTGAAATCCTAATACTCAAAGTATCGGGATAATATTTGCTTACCCAAACACCATTAAAAATATTAAACTCAGATTGCAAATCAGCTTCAATTGCATTTGCATCAACAGTAAATATGCTTTGTAAACGATACTTATCTAGCACTGCCAATACCTGTGCGTCGTTAATAGTACGATTGCCCATCATTTCAAAGTTTTTAATTTGCAATGATTCTGAGGCGAATAACCTGCTTAATAAATAACCAAAAACAATTATTACAGTAAGCCCAACAATAGTTGCTAATATTGGCTTCCATTTAAATCCCACTCTTTGCAATCTTAATGAGTTTTTACTAACTCTTTTAGTAGTATGTTTTTTAGGAATATAATTTACTTTAGGCTGATAATCAACCTTTTGATTGGGCTTAAGTTGCCCCACACGTCGTCGCTTATTCTTTTTGAGAAAGCCGAAAAGGGCCATATTATGTGTAAAGTGCAAAATACAACACCTGCCAATAGCAAGTTAATATATTCTACAAGAGTTTAGCTTCTGTGGAAATAAGAAAACTGGGCTTTTATCCCAGTTTTAAAGTTTTCTTGATTTTTCTAACGGCATCTTCTCCTTGAGTTTGCTCCATATATTTGAACAATCTCAATCTTTTACCAACCATACTTAACAAACCTCTTCTTGAGTGATTGTCTTTTTTATGTTTTTTAAGATGCTCAGATAAATCTTTAATTTGAGCGGTTAATAATGCTATTTGAACTTGAGGTGATCCTGTATCAGCATCAGCTGTTTTGAATTTCTCAATAATATCTTGTTTTGTCTCTTTTGTAAGTGCCATTGCACGAATAATAAAAAATTAGCTATAAACCTCAGAAAGAATTAACTTCTATCCGAAGTAAAAGACTTTACCATTAGTATTATAGAGCAAATTGCAATATATATCAATTATTTAGATAATATTTCAATTTCTCGTCAATATCACCTTCTGAGCGAAGACCAACTAATGATTCCATAATCTGTCCTTTTTTGAAAATGACAATAGTGGGAATACTCAAAATTTGATATTTTGAAGCAGTCTCATTGTTCTCATCAACATCTAGTTTACCAATCTTCAATGCCGTATTATCAGCATGCTTCTGCGCCAAAGCATCAATTATTGGACCTTGAATTCTACAGGGGCCACACCAAGTTGCCCAAAAATCTACCAAAACAACACCATCGAAATCTAATACTTCTTTTTGGAAGCTAGCATCAGTAAAGGTCATAGCCATACTAATCAATTAATAATTTAAAAATAACTGAATTAAAACGAATCAAATTACTATTAATTACAATTTTGAAATTATTTAGTAATTTTCTTTGTCGTTACTGTCTGTGGTTGAAATCTGGTTTTTAATTCTTGCGTTACTTTCTCAATAGCTGGTGTGATTTTCTCTTTTTGCAAATCATCAACAGCATCTAGACCTTTCTTAACAACTTTTTCGCTTTCTTTCTTTAGTCTTAATCTTGTTACCTCTCCTGAATCTGGCGCCACTAGCATGCCTACGCCTGCACCAACCAATCCACCTAACAACAAACCTGCTAAGAAGTAAATTGTTCCGCTGTCATTCTTATCATTCATGATAATAATTATTAAAAATTAAAAATATTACTCGTCTGATTTTTTACTTCGACCACCAAATTTACTACCAATATTTTCAAATGTTTTCAAAAACCCAAAAATCTTCGAAAGTGGAATAAAAACTGATCGCGAAAAGCCACTTATTGCTTCTAGAATGTATTTTAGCTGTTCAACAATGAAGTCATAATCTTCTGAAAATTTTTCTAGAAAGTCATGAGCTAATTTTAAAATTAGATTCGATTCTGCAACCGTATCTACTAATTTGCCCATAATTCTCATTACCTGAATAGTAATACCAACGATACTAAACGTTACTGCTAAAACTAATAATATTTTTACAAAATCATCTGTGGTAATAACCATATTTTTTATTTATAAATTAATATATTTAATTATTCCATACTTATAAGTTTTTTTAAAGCTAATTCGTAAGCACCTTTAATACCTGCAAGATCTTCATGTCTTGCTATTGATATTTTTGGATAATAATCAAAGATTTTCAAATCTTTATGCATGAGCTCGTTTATTAATAACAGTTTATCTTTTTGACCTAGAATCACCCCACCATTTATCACGATATCTATCGGATAAACCGTATACAAGTTCATTAAACCTTTAACAAAAATAGTACATACTTCGCGCCACTCTTTATTTGTAAAAGTGCTTAACGATTTCTGATATTTTTGCTCAAGCATTTTACCGCTAGCTAAACTATCCCAACAACCAAATTGTCCACACCTACATTGTTCACCAAAAATATTAAGGCTCATATGGCCAATTTCAGCAGTCTTGATATTGTCTTGACTATTAACTAAACAACCACCAATACCGGTACCCCAATTAACATACCAAAATGGGACCGTGTTGAGCTTGCTTTCAGCATATGCCGCACAATATGTATCGTTTTTTAATACAACATTACACCCAGTTATTTGTTTTAAATCAGTAACTAAATCTTTGTTTTCCCAATCAGGCATGTTTATCGAGACTTTTAATTTTATTTCCTCTTTATTTAATGCTCCAGCAATCGCAAAAAAAGC
>CALARN010000116.1 GCA_937889205.1 uncultured bacterium | reverse complement strand
GCTCTTCCGATCTCATGATCGTTTATTCAAAACCAAAGAACATGCATGATGTTACCAAACAGGTATATCGTGAAATGTATCTCCGCAAAATTATTGAGGGGTAAAATGAAAAGGAACACCTACGAAGAGGTAAAAAATATTTGGAAAAAAGCAATGACCAAGAAAGGTCATACACCGCAACTGGATGAAGACGGGGAGATTGATCTATTCGCCTATAGTCCAGACGGACATAACGGTCCGCGATGTACGACTTGTAAATGGTCATGCTGTCGTCACTGTGAATCAGTAGAAAATATTCCGAAATGTACTGGAAAGAAAGAGTATTAAACCATGATCTACAAAGTTTTCGAAAAAGGTGTGCATAAAGAACTGGTCGAGGTTTATGCTACTGATTGGGATTGTGAAGTAGGTGAAGAAATAACCCTTCCTCAAGGGGTGTATGAAATCAAGAGCATCAAAACTAAAAAGGCTGATAAAAATACCGGCAAGAGTGCTTACATCGAAGTGATTGTAGTAGAAGCTGATAAGTCGGTAATCAACCCGATTGCCAGCATCTTGACGGTAACAGCATTTACTATCGGGATTATATTGGTAGCTTTGCTGTCATCTTGAGGATTCCCTGTATAAACCCTATACACCGGAAACTGCTGCATTCAGCTTACTATAAACATAGCTAGCTTACTATTGTAATATGCTAGCTTACTACGCTATGAGGGCATCATGACTGAAATATTTAGACCGTTCATCAATTATCATATCGATGAAAAGATGTTCCAGATAATAAAAAAGTGGGAGCAGAGTGGAAAGGTTGATATCAGTGCGGAAGATCAAGAATATCTGAATACTGTGCTAAAAGACCATAGACTACCTGTAGTGCTGTTTGGCGATATCTATCGGTTTACCAGACAGTTCTATCGTGAAATGTATTGGAGGTCTATGGATAGTAAAGATGATAGCTAATGCTTTTACCACTGCTGAATTAAGCTTTATCGAAACATGGATGACTAGGTTCTTACCTGATTGTAATATCAGAATAGAACCTAGTCTTAGCACGTATGCAGATTTCTACACTCAAACAATCTACCTATTACCTACAGACAATGTGGATTGTTTTGAGTATGCTTTCTTGCACGAGCTTAGGCATTTTATTCAGTTTAAGAAGGGCTTCATAGTTGCAGAGGGGGTAGATAAATTAAGGGATAATAACATAAACTGGAAATACGGTTCTACTATTATTAAAGATATGGCTGTACGCGGGTGGCATAACAATTATCATTTACTACCTTGGGAGCGTGATGCTAACGCATTCGCCTATCACTACACCGGCTATGTCTATGATAAAGAGTATATAGAAACCGCTATGCTTTACTTTCCTCTTGAGTCAAAGGTGTGATATGCATATCAGCGTTATCAAACTAATCGAAGAAGAGATATTACGCCAATCTGACCTTCCTGATATATCCATCACGGCATCCGAAAGTAAATAAACCTAGAGGGGTATAACTCCAACTCTATTACAGTAGAGACTACTCACAACAGACTAACAGAATAACTGTTCATACCCTGCCTTTCTCAAAAACAACTATTCAATCCCCATGCATTATTTCCACACCTGCAAGCCCTATTCATCCAATTACAAGCAATATTTCAAAAAGCTGAGAAAAATGGGGGAACTTTCCCCCATTTTTCTCAAGGGGTAGGGGAGGGGTATAAATCTGCGTAAATTATAAGTACAGGTTTAATGCAAGGCATGGTTTACTATGAAAAAGAGATACCATATTCAAGACACCGTATCAGCTACCATTGAAGAGTACGGTAATTCAGTAGAGCTAACTACCAAAGATGTTGATGTTATCAACAAGATGATTAAAGACAAGGATGATATTATCGGTAACTATCATTTCAAAGACAATGAATATGGGGTAGTTACCCGTATCAATAAGAATAAGCATACCAAAGAGATTAATCTACAGGACCGCTCTAAGGCGTTCAATTGGAACGTTCCACCCGGATTTTGGGAAGGGCTTGGTTATAGTAAAAAGAATGAAATCAAAGAAAGTATTAGGTTTGATGTTATCTTTCATCATAAAGCCACCGCTAACTACGGCAAAGCAACCTATGCTTTATATAAAACAGGCAACGATAAAGACAGATCATGGCGGCTGTCTTACATTGGTAATCCCACTACACTGATTAATGGGCATAATAGTGGACCGGTTGTTTTGAAAGATAAACCGGGGTTCTATGAAAACATGGAATTGCATCGTGTTGGATTTGATTTCTTCTTCTTGATCTTAGGTTATACGCCTAGCAAACAGGTTGAATCAGCTATCAAGAATGGCTTGATATCCTTGCAGAATACTCAATTTGCTATCTATGTCCCTAGTGAAGATAAGAACCGCGATCTT
>CALARN010000115.1 GCA_937889205.1 uncultured bacterium | reverse complement strand
TTAGGCGATTTATTAATAAGGTAGGTGAGGATTTGATAGAAGATCTATTTAAGTTAAGAATTGCAGATGCTTCAGCTAATGTAAAATCTACTTTTAATGCAAAAGAAATTGAGGCATTGCAATATCGTATCGCCGATATAAAGGCAAAAGATATGGCTTTAAAAATTTCGGATTTAGAAATAAATGGGAATGATTTAATAGCTTTAGGAATAGCGCCTGGTAGAGAAATGGGAGAAATTCTTAAATATCTACTTGACTTGGTAATAGAAAACCCCTTAATTAATGATAAAGAAATACTACTTAAATTCGCTAAAGAAAAGCGTAACAAATAAACAACTGTTATGCTTTCTCGATATCGTGTAAAATATTTTCAAAGTAAGTTAGATAATTAAGGGTAAGACATGCCCCTTCTTTGTAAAATATAAGGTGTATCTGTATGGAATAAATGTGAACATAAATATTAATAAAGCCGATAGAAAGCCGTAGAGGAGAGTATAAAATATTGTAAAAGTAATCTTATAAATGATTATTATATTAAACTTTTACGCATCAGTTTTAAATAATATTTAATATTTATTAGCGGTTATTTACATTAATTATTTCGTCACAATTAAGATGAAGCCAATAATATTATATTATTAATGTTCAATTAATTTAATAAGATAACAAAAGAATAACAAATATGAGCAATATTAAATTACAATTTTATGGGGCAACGCAAACAGTTACAGGTTCATGTTTTAAGCTCGATATAAAGAATGGTTCGTATTTAATAGATTGTGGAATGTTTCAAGGGGTTGATGTTCAAGATAATAATTACATTGATTTTCAATTTGATCCAAGTTCAATTAAAGCTGTGTTTTTGTCTCATGCTCATCTAGATCATTGTGGGTTACTTCCTAAATTGGTTAAAAAAGGGTTCTCTGGGAAAATTTATTTGACTCACCAAACTTCAGAGTTGGTTAAAATAATTTTAAAAGATTCGGCTAAACTACAAGAGCTTAGAGAAAAAATGGGTCAGTCTGACTTGCCAATGATTTATAATTCAATTGATGTAGAAAAAGCAATTTCACAATTTCAAACTGTAAATTATTATGAAGAAATAAATTTAACGAGTGATGTAAAATTTGTATTTATTCCTACTGGTCATATTCTAGGTTCTGTTAATGTTCTTATTAAAATTAATGATGAAAGTATACTTTTCTCGGGTGATATTGGAAGAAGAGTGCAATCAATTATTAAAAGGTTTTCTGATTATAATAATAAAATTTTCCAACCTAACTATATTATTATGGAGTCTTTATATGGTGGTAAGATTCATTCTAATAGAGATGAAAATATGTCTAGACTTGTAAAAATAATTAATGAATCTGCTTCTCATAATCGCACAATTATAATTCCTGTATTTGCTTTGCACAGAGCTCAAGAACTACTAGAATTACTAAAAATCTTTTTCGAAAGGGGTTTGATAGATAAAAAGATTCAGGTATTCTTAGACAGTCCGATGGCAATTGATATTACGGAGATTTATAAAAACAATATGCAAGAGTTTAATGAACATTATCATATCATTGATAGAGATATTATTTATTCTAATGAGCAAAAAGATTTGTCCATAATTGCAAATAATCATGATAGATTTGATTTTGAACAGTTAAAATCTGTAAGAAAATCAAAAAAATCTCAAAGAATTGGTTATAATAAATCTGCGATAATTTTGGCAGGAAGTGGAATGGCTGATGGGGGAAGGGTGGTGCGCCATATTCAAAATGTAATTGAAGATTCTAATAATTCAATTGTGTTTGTTGGATATCAAGCTGAAAATACTTTGGGGAGGCAATTAGTTGATGGGGCAAGTAAGGTTGAAATTAATGGGAAAATATTACAAGTGAAAGCAAAAATTGAATATTTAAGAGGATTTTCGGCACATGCTGATAATGATGATTTGTTGGCTTGGTTATTTAATTATGATTTAACCAGACTCCAACGGGTTTTTCTAGTTCATGCAGATGTCGATAGGGCTTCTGTTTTTAAAGAGATATTAGCAAGTAAAAATATAGCTGCCTATATACCAAAGCTTGGAGAAGAGTATATAATATAGGCGAAAGAGTAATATATAGCAAACTAACTTCTTAACTGATAATAATGAATCTTTCTTTGGGAATTGTTGGCTTACCAAATGTTGGAAAGTCAACATTGTTTAATACATTAACTAATATAAAGGTAGCAGCTGAAAACTATCCTTTTTGTACCATTGAGCCAAATATTGGAATTGTTCAGGTACCGGACGAACGGGTATCAAAATTGGCTGATATTGTTAATACAAAAAAGTTAATTTATCCAATAGTTGAGTTTGTTGATATTGCAGGTTTAGTGAAAGGTGCCCATCAAGGAGAAGGTCTTGGAAATCAATTTTTAGCAAATATTCGTAGTACTAATGCTATTGTGCATATTCTAAGAGCCTTCGAATCAGAAAAAATTGTTCATGTCGAAAACCGAATAGACCCACTTAATGACAAAGAGATTGTCGAGACCGAGTTAATTTTAAAAGATTTAGAATCAATTAATCAGAAATTACAGAAGATTGCTGAGGAAGTTCGAAGAGACAAAAAAAAGGAGAAATATCTAAATCTTTTATTTCAAATCAAAGCACTATTAGAAAGAGGTTCATTAATTAATGGATTAGCCTATAGTGAAGATGCTGAGGTAAATAAGTTTAGAAAAGAACTATTTCTAATAACTGATAAGCCAGTGCTTTATTTGTTAAATATTGATGAGGTTGCATTTGAGAAAAACGAATTAATAAATAAATATTCAAAAATCTTAAATGTTTCTCCTCAATTAATTATTCCCATGAACATAAAACAGGAAAATGAGTTATCACTATTATCAGATGAAGAAAAGGTAGAAGTGCAAAATGAGTTGGGATTAAAATTTAGAGCATTAGACGACCTTATTAAGAGTAGTTATGATTTATTAGAATTAATAACTTTTTTTACTGCTGGCGAACAAGAGGCTAGAGGGTGGACAATTAAGAATGGTTATACCGCTCCTCAAGCTGCTGGGACAATACACACAGATTTTGAGAAAAAGTTTATTGCTGCAGAGGTAGTAAATTATGAGGATTTTGTAAAATTCAATGGTTGGTTAGGCTCCCGTGCTGTGGGTAAATCAAGAATTGAGGGCAAGGAATATGTATTTAAAGATGGAGATGTAGCATTATTTAGGCATGGAGCGTAAAAAATTCTTTGCTATTCAATTT
>CALARN010000114.1 GCA_937889205.1 uncultured bacterium | reverse complement strand
TTCCGATCTGTCCGAGCAATGCTGGCCTTAAAAAACCTGCTTGGGAGCTTGGGGTGGATATGAAGAGATATGATGCAGCTAATAAAACATCAAGAGATAATCTTAATCGATGGAATAATTTCAAAAAATTGGGCGAAGCAATGATGAGAGTTGACGCTATGCGCCGTGCAGAAGGTAAGGGGAGTTACACTATTGCTGATTTGATACTAGAAATAGAAAGAGCAGATAATATGGATATTGGTGAATTAAGAAACCCTGACGGTACCATAAACAGAAAAATGGTGAACCGGTACACCAAACACACCATCTGTATCGGTGTTCCAGGTAAAGATGAAATATTAAATGATCCAAATAGCGCCCAAGAGATGGTTTTTTCCATTGAAGATGCAAAAGATTTTATTAAAGAATTCTCATTAGCAAGATCTCAAAAAGTTCTATCAGTAGGCGTTTGGGAAAGAGCCCCAATAATTGCTCAAAGAGATAATGAAATGATTCCACCTTTAACTGATCAAGATGAAATTGCCCAAATAATTCACAACATTAATGTGAAGATGAGCACTAATGATCCATCCGTAAAAAAAATAGTGACACCAAAAGGCGTGTTTCTTGTTGATGGAGCAAGAAGCTTTTTTGTAGTTGAAGATAGATTTGGCAGAAGAATTTTATATGAAACAGATGGAACAAAATTAGATTATAACAGACATGCTAAGTTGTCTTTCGAATGGAAGCAGCAGGGCACTACAATCGAATTTGACCCAATAAATCCTTTACCTGAGGAGATATTAAGAAGATATTTCGGAGAAGCCAAACCATTTCAGATTAAAGATGCAAACGGTAATCTTCATACAATTACCGGTCGCCAAAGTTATGATACAGAACAAGGTCAAATGTTTGATGATGTCTACGATACTTTAGAAAAGATCAAAAAAGGAAAAGATTTAAGCTATAAATTCTCAGTAAAGCTATATAGCACAGACAAATATAGAGATATGTCAAAAGTGCAAATGGAATTTTACAATGGCTTATTAAATATTGAGAAGGGCGCAAGAAAAATTATTTTACTAATGAGCATTGCTGGTATGTTAGTTCCTGGTCTTGCGTTTTTAGCTAATCCAGTACTTATGGTAGGAACTGTTTATTGGTCACTACTCGCCCAACCATTTCTTGCTAGAGCGGCTTCAGGTTGGCAAAAAAGAATGATGGCAGCAATCGAAGCTGCTGATGCCATGATGAGTGCCAGTGCCTCTTATTATAAATTAGTAGATGAAACTAATCCTCCTTCGTTTGGTGAGTTAAACTTAATGAACGCACAGTTTGAAAATGTTAAGTTCAAATATCGCTCTGTATTAAAAGATTTTAGTGATGGTGCTAAGTGGAATTCTAATGAAATTACCAATGTGTTTTCTTCCATCTGGGATAAAGTAGCCAACAAGCCACCTATACCAATTTAACTTTATGTTACTAAACTATCGTTATGTTTTTTGAACAACCAGAAATTATAAAAATATTACAAAATGAATATATGTGGTCTGATGATGATGTCCGCATAATGAGCTATGAATATACCAATACGGTTATCAATCTTATTATCAAAGAATCCTTATTATATATTGAAAGCTACAATTTACCCGAAATAAATAAATTAAATAAACTACTTCACGAAACTAAACCTACTAGAGGGGAACTAGAAACTGAAATAAAACTCTTAAGGTTTGTCGCCGTTCTCCCTGGAAAGTATCCAAAATTGTTAGAGCTACTAAAAGACAAAATTCGCCAATTAGATGAATCACTTGCTAGCGATCTTATCTCAGGATTATCTCAAGAAGCGGGTATAAAAATCTTCAAAATAATTGAACGCGAAGTTAATACTATTGACGCTTATCAACAAAATTTTCTTAAAAGGCTGAATTCTCAATCTAAAACTACATAATATTATATTGCAAACAGTTTCTAATCTTCTTATACTATTAGCTATAGAATTAATCTTTATCTAATATTTATGAAAACTGCTCTTTCCTCACTAAGATACTTATTTAGTAGAGCTCCAATATCAAAAATTCTCAGTTTTGTGTTAATTTCGATGTTCTTGCTGAGTATGTCTCCTTTGTCAATTTCAGGAGCTACAGAAGAAGCCGGCCAACCTTCGTCTTATCGAACATGGCTAGATGGCGGCTTAAGTGACTTAGCAAACGGTACTTCAGCTTTAATTACCGGACAAAAACAGTGGAATCAGGATTCAACTACTGAAGAAACTCAGAGCTTATTGAATCAACCATATACTTATCAGGGAGGTGCAGTACAGGAAATAGCAAAGTTTACTGATTTTTTCTATTCTAACCAACCCGCCAGCTTTATTGTGTGGGCGCAAGATCAATATTATTTAGCGCAAGGCGCTGTTTCTTTTTCGGCTTCCGCGGCTGATATAAATCCTAACGATACCTCTGCATACGCTCCGGGTACTGGTTACACTATACTTCAGCCTGTACTTGGTTTATGGCAGATGTCGGCCAACATTGTATATGCCGTTTTAATGATTATTTTGATAATAGTAGCTTTTTTAATTCTTTTAAGACAACCTTTAGGCGGCAAAGAAATCGTGACATTAGCAAACTCTTTACCCGCAATCATTTCTACTCTAGTTCTTGTCGTATTTAGTTATGCTCTTTGTGGTCTTTTTATTGACGCGATTTATTTGGGTTCAAATGTTTCATATAACTTATTAATCGGCAATCAAAATGCGCCAGGCTATGGATTAATCAAAGAAGTAGATAAAGTCGACGTTTATGGACAACCTACAGGTGAAAAAGTATCAATAAAAAATATCTTACAACCAGATGACCCACAAATGAGTATTTGGACAGTATTCAAAATATCTGGCACTAACATTTGTAATCGAGTTGGAGATAATATTAACAAGTGCTCTTTCTCATATATCATTCCTAATACTTGGTTTAATAACCCTCTAGGTGTAGCAATTGAGTTTATGATGAAATCACTAGATACGCTGAGCGTTGATAATGCATTAATTGAATTAATTTTAGCTTTATCCATTTTTCAAGTCTCAGTCAAACTCTTTGTTGGCTTACTTAACAGTTACTTAGTACTAAGTTTCTATCCCGTAGTAGCCCCAT
>CALARN010000113.1 GCA_937889205.1 uncultured bacterium | reverse complement strand
GACCACCGAGATCTACACTCTTTCCCTACACGACGCTCTTCCGATCTGTTTTAGCTAACCCCTTGCCTGTAATCAAAGCTGATACTAGATTATACGAAATTAATAATGAGACTTGGGTGATTGGGCAGTTAGAATTATGGGACGGAGACAGTTTTATTAGCGAAAACTTCAAACAATTGCAACAATTTATTGAAGATGCAGAAACAGAAAATGCTAAATATGGATTTCTTACAATTGTTAGTATTAAGGAAGGTATGAATTATATTCTTACTAAAAACGAAGCTAGCAAACAAGTCCTCGCAGAGAGGCTTAAGCTAAGAAAAGGGAAAATAAGCTTAGAGACAAATAAGCTATTACTTAGAAAAGAAATCTTTAAGATACTAAATAGCTAGTGATGCTCTGAGTCTTTAATATTGCTACTAGTAAATTGCTTACCAGTTAATTCACTTAAAATTGTAATTAATGAATTTTTAGCATCAGTACCTGATTTAATGGCAATGTAGTCTCCCCATTCAGTTTCGCTATCTACAACATAGGCAATTATTTTGACTTCTGGGGCAATTTCTTTGAGTTTCTTTGATAGTTTTCTACCATCTTCAAAGTTGTTGCCTAAATAATTAGCGACAATTGCAATGTCAGGCTTTAGTTTCTTTGCTTCAATCTTACTGATGAGGTCTCTTGTTTCAGCAATCGTTTGAGCTCTAGCGGTCATCTCAAGCCCCATATTGAAAAAGATAATCTCAGTTACAGCAAAGTAGTTATCGTCGTCATCAAATTGTAAAATGCATAAATTTTCTTTCATTTCTGTTGCTTCAATTATTATAAATATTTGCTTAAATCTTCCAGTCTAAATTATGAAACTCAGGATGCTCACAAGCATTGAAAGTATCATTATTAGTTCTCTCGAAATCAAGACTCATTATACTTTCGTAGGTAGATTTAATCAAATCTATTACTGGTATTATACTTTGCTGATCTAAGTCAAAGTCTTTACTTACAAATTCATGCTTTTCTTTTCCGGGAGCTAAGAATTCTACTCTACCTGTTTTAACATATCCACGAATCAAATGGGCATTATCTAAGAGCAGCTTATAAAATACTAACTGTAAATAGTAGTCACCTAGTAAATTAACACTAAGCCTTGAACCGGCATTGTCAGGGGTTCCTGTTTTATAGTCAACTACTCTCAATTCACCTGTTGAGTTATCAATGATGTCAACTCTATCAATTTTGCCGGACAAAGGAACATTTTCAACAACAACTTGACTATGTTTAAAGTTTAGTTCATTGAATGAGTCTTTTGGTAAAACATCCTTTTTCGCATGGTAATACTCACTCAATAACAACTCACCTTGTTTTAATGCATCAAGAAAATCTTTTTCTTCTAACTGTTGAGTACGTAGTGAGCTTACAAATTGAGTTAACAAGAAGTCTAAGGGTGGCAAAGCATCTGATTGCTTATAGGTGTCTAGCAGTTGTTTCAAGGCTGCGTGTACAGCTGTGCCCAAAGCGCTTGAACGAGACATTAATGATGGCACTTTAAGCATAGTATTGAAAAAGAAACAACGAGGGCATCTGCGATACGAAATAACATTTGAAACACTCAATTTAAAATCAGAGAGAATGTTTTGTAGTAACGCCCTACCTTGCTCTGTGTAATCTTGATTAGCTCCGCTATTTATAACAGCTAGGTATTGAAAAGCTTCAACAGTATCATCGCTTTGTTGTGTATGCTTTTCTGTTAGTTCTTCAGGAAGTTCTAGGATAAACTTTGAAGGGCTAATTTCTTTTTGTTTAGCATTGTAACGAGAATATGAGATATTCAGATTAAGCTTGGCTCTAGTAAGAGCAACATAAAACAGTCTGCGTTCTTCGTCATTTTCGTTAACTACTAATTGATTTTGCATTAATCCATAGGGGGGTCTAATTTTACTACTATTGCTTCTCGAACCCCATTTTTTGTCTTGGCATTTTGTAATGAATACATGCTGAAATTCCATACCTTTAGCCCCATGAGCCGTCATTAATCTAACGGCTGTGCTGTCATCAATGCCCCAAAGCTTATCGCTAAGTTGAATATGATATTTGTGATAAATTTCTAAGTCAGCGGTTAGTTCTCTAAGATTATAGCCCTCTTTGTCTAGGGTAAAGTTTTTAATTTCTCGATACAGCCTAGAAAGCTTATTTAAGATTATCGCTTTCTCAGGGAGGTTGAGAATGTAATCTAAAAAGCCACTGTCACGAATGATTTTATTAAAGAAAACTAAAGCATTAATATTATAAATATCTTGTCTCCAGCTACTCAGCTTATCTGCAACGGCAGTGAATTGAGCTTTATTTTCAATCCCGGCTTCAGCTAACTTTGCTTCATCAGCAAGCAAATTTAAATAGTCGGTTTTATTATAGTAGGAAAAGCGAAACAGCTTGATAAGGTCAATTTTATTGAAGCCCCAAAAACGATAATTCAATAACTCGAATAAAGTTACTGCATTTTCAGGATCAACAATATACTTGAGTAAGCTAATTATCTGTTGAATGTATTCGTTATCTAAAATATCTTCCCCCTTTTCAAGTCGATAAGGTACTTTTTGAGCTGTTAGTGCCTCTATTATATCTTGCGCATCGTTGTTGTCTCTGTATATTATAGCAATGTCTTTGCCAGCAATTTGTTTGAGAGTTAACTCTTTGATAGTTGCGGCGATGGCATTTGCCTCTTGGAATGGATCACGATATTCATTAATAACAATTTTGTTTAAAGGCAAATCAGTTAGAGCTGATTTTAACTCTTTTGATAAATTTGGAATCATCTCATTTACTTGCAAGCCATTATGAGAGATAACTGCTCTAGCCGAATCTAAGATATGTTGTTGACTACGGTAGTTGTTAGTAAGTGAGACTACTTTGATTTTTGCTAAA
>CALARN010000112.1 GCA_937889205.1 uncultured bacterium | reverse complement strand
GCGAATAAGCTATACGTTGAAGTATAGTTACCTGTAGTAATATCTCCATACCTCATGCCAATCGATTGCACTTACTTATATACAGGGAGAACTGCTTGCTGAATAATATAATCACCATACTTATCGCAATTTAATATCGCTAATTGTTCGCTTAATTGATTAGGATTAAGTATACCTTTAGCTCTAGAATTATCTCTCAATGTCAATCAAGACATATTACTTTATGATATAATCCCCTACAAATATTGAATATTATGACCATTCAACAAAATTGCATTAACAAAGACATTACAAGACACCCATACCCTGTGGTTGGGATTAATGGTTTAGGCCCAAGTGAAAGATATATGAGAACAATATTTACACCGAGAAACGGATCTACAACAACTAGTCCGCCCAATGACTTCAGAGCAATACCCTTAGCATCCAAAACTTATCCAGAAATTGCTAAAGATATTCTTGCGCATGCAGAAAGCGACACCCCCGAATACTTATTAAGCGCCCTTGGTGGCATTATTCAAACCAGATCCCTTTTAATTGCCTTTATGATTGCCCCAGAACTTTTAATTGAGTTTGACCCTCTTTGCCAAGATTGCCCGGCTAGAAGAACCAGTTCTTGTTTACCAATAGTAGTTGAAAACCGTATGCCACGCACAATCAACGATCAGAATGGAATTTTTTCAGCAACTATAGCTAGAATCACTCTTCATGGATAACCCCCAACCCTTTAAATATGCCAATAATAAAGGATATATTCAAGCGGTGTTATTTGGCGTAACACCAGATTTAATGGCTACCTATAAAGAAAAAATTAACACCGCTATCAACTGGGGATTATATAAACCGAAAACGGATGCATGGTGCGAGGACATTTATGTAGATCCTCAAGCACGTGGTTGTGGGGTTGGCGAAGAGCTATTTCAACAACTACTTACCCATTGTGTAGTTAATCAAGTACGCAGGATGATTGGACATTTCTCACCATCAATAGATAACTACAATCCCAAAATGACTATCTCGTGGTACAAAAGATTAGGCTTTAACATCCATGATAAAAAAGGGTTTTGTTTTGTGACTAAAGACCTATAACAGCTACTTATTTATAGACCAACCGACCCTCAACTTCTCGATAAATATTCTGATTACTTCGTAAATACTCTTCTAATAACTCTTGTGCTGATGTACTAACTACTTTCGTCTTACCTGAAGCCTCAAGCTCTTTCTGCGAGATATTTAAATATTGCTGAGAGTTCTTGTAGTGATAGCCTTGCAAGCATATTGTATAGAATTCATCTGTAGCAATTTCCACACCATTTTTAGAGAGATTACTTAATTCTTTAGTCTTGTCGTTATAGACCGCCTTTATGCCAGCATTCACTTGATAATTCTCACCCTCGCCATTGCGATTCTCTTTACGCATAATATGGCTAAAAATCCTTCTTAATTGCTCTCCAGTTATCACAAATCTAGTTAAGCTATCATCATAGGGAAAGCAAGTCATTAAATCCATTAGAGTCACAATAGGCCCTAGTTCTTTCACTCTAATCGAGCCACTACCTAAAAGCATGACATCACATTCTGCAGCATCTGTAAGCGCATCTGCTAGTAAGTTGCCTAAACTTGTCTCAATTTCTCTTTTAGGATGAGTGTGCTTTCTCGCTAATTTACATACCATAGTCAAATACTTCTGATCCACCGCCTTTTTAAACTGATTAATAAATTTCTTGAGCTTAATATCCGGCTCTGCAATACGATTATCTATTGGGATTAACCTCCATTTATAGTCAACAATTGAGTTTGTTTCGTCATCGACTGTAATATCAAACCTGCCAATTTGGTTTGTTCCGACTCCCGCCTGAGCTATGAGAATATCATTCACTACTTCCGGCTTTTCTAATACAGAATGTGAGTGACCTCCAATAATCATATCTACCCCCCAATCTTTTTTGAGCATTTTAGCAAGGGCAATATCTGAGTCTAAGCCAATATGTGTAAGTAGAATGGTTAGGTCAATATCATTTTTCTTATATGCATTACAGATTTTGCCAACCTCATTACTTGCTTCTTGCAAAGTAACAAAGCTACCAATTAAATCGTCTTGTTTAATTGAGTCAATTACCTTTTCAGTTAGTATACCTGTAAAAAGAATTTCAAAACCGTCCATCTTTTTTATCAGATAAGGCATCATCATTCTTTTGTTATATTGCTTGATATATAGATTTGCATTAACAATAGGAAAGTTGGCCATTTTCTCAAGAAACAGAAGATGTGGTAGGCCATAATCAAATTCGTGATTACCTAGAGCCACCACATCAGGAGCAAGATAATTCATAATCTCAATTGTAGATATGCCTTTGTATTCAGTATCAATGATTGAACCTTGCACCATATCTCCCGATATTACATAAATTACATTTTTCTCAGTTGCTCTAACCTTATTAATATATCCAGATAATAAAGCTAATCCGCCAATCAATTTGCCCCTTTCATCGGGATTTTCAGCGAAAAAATCGCCATGCATATCGTTTGAGTGGAGTATGGTGAATTTCTTTATTTTCATGCTTAAGAAGTTGATGAGTATATTTTGATAGTAACCCCAATAAAATGAACTGTCAATTAAGCCCTGCCATTATATTCAATTGATATATATGGTATAATCACCCTCAATTGAAAGGAAAATATGTTTACCTCAATTCATGTAATACAATCAGAAGGCTATGGGCCATACATAACAGTTCCAAAAGTCTGTTTACAACCACTTGCAACTCTATTCGCAAATGCTGTTATTATACCTAACCCAATCTGCAAATCATTGCGCGCAGAAAACGAACCCCCCAATGAACAGCTGAAATTGTCTCCCGAATTGCTTTTTACAAAATTACACAAAACTCAATTATGCACACAATCCTGCCCCTTAGGCCCAGGTCATTGTCAATTGCTTCAAGAAAACAGTGAGAACACTATAACAAGAGGACCAAGATTTACAAATGCAAGATATACTATCCATCCTGCCTATGAGGCACAAGAAAGAGATGGAAACTTGATAAGCTCAAGAGGTTTAACAATAAGCGAAAGATGCCCTTTAACCCCAAGTGAAATTTCAAACCATTTGGTTATGGTTATACCTGCCGATGTTGATAGAAGTTATAATCCTGAAGGCGATCTATCTTTTGCACAACCCGATGCACAAGGCGACCCTATGATTTCAATAGGCGCTATGTTAAGTAATGCTTATTTTAGAATTGACGAACAACCAAATAAATGCGTTACTTGTAATGAATTCTGCTCATTAAATCCGAGACTTAGAACAATAAATTTCGCAAAATAGTATCTCCAGAGGCACCAATTCATCAGCTCCTAACTGTTATTACCACCTTTCTATACTAATAATTGTCTGTTAATATTAATTACATTCATTATAACTAAAATGAGAAAATCTCTGATTGCACCATGCGGCATGAATTGTGCTCTTTGCTCTGCTTATCTAAGAGACAAGAACAGGTGTTTAGGATGCAACAGTAACGATATTAATCTGCCAAAATATTGTCAACTATGCATTATTAAAAATTGCGACATCTTAAAGACTCAAAACCGGAAATTCTGCTCAACAAAATGTGATAAATTCCCCTGCAAAAGATTAAAAGATTTAGATAAAAGGTATCATAGTAAATATCACATGAGTATGCTTGACAATCTTAAAACGATAGAAGAGCAGGGGATAAGAAAATTCCTAGAGCACGAAAAACAACGCTGGACCTGTAGCAAATGCGAAGGCGTAATTTGTGTGCATAGCGGAAAATGTATCAAGTGCGGACAAGAACTGCCTTAAGATAAGATTTGTACTTATCAAACGTTACCTTTTCTTAATTTCTCAGTAATATCTAGATAGTATCTTAGCAACACCTTAGCAATTGCTTCTCTTTCTTTTAAATAACCAATAGTACCTGAATCTTGATTTTGTGTTAGATTTTCATGATACAAGCTTAACAACTCTGATTTTCCTTTTTCAGATCTTGTAAGATAGTTATACATAGCATAAAAGTTTTTAATAGCCGCTTGTAATTGTTTAAACCGCTGCAATTGGTATCTACCATTGAATCCAACCATATAGCTTCGTGTTTCGGGTTGAAAATCTAAATATTTACTACCAAATACAATGCCCCGTCTTTCTCCACCAGCCAACTCGTCAGTATAGTATGTAAGTAATTTATTAAATACAGAATGTCCAATCAAACCATATTCAGCCTCATTAACAATATCTAATAGCAAAGATAACTCGGCAGGAATATTTCGAGTACTTTCATTAAAACTTATTTCACTTTTCTTAATTAAGACTTCATCTTCTGAAGCAGGAATTACTCTTGGATAACCCTCAATTTCTTGCTCGTTAAGTCTCTTATTAAGCCTAGATAGAAAGACAGATATATCATGCTTTTTAATTTTTCTTC
>CALARN010000111.1 GCA_937889205.1 uncultured bacterium | reverse complement strand
AGCCAAGGATTTTCTGATAGAATTTCCGTAACTGGATTTTTCTTTGATGTTCAGCACAAAAAATATTTTGCTCGAATGTACTATTCAGCTAAAACTCATGTTGATGTAGCTATCGCTATTCCAAAACAATAAGGGCTAGGTAATGCTTACTAAGATAGACATTCATAAAGATGATTGTGAAGGGCATTATGCTACAGGATCTTTGAAAGATATTTCTAGAATATTGTTTTGCTTGCTCCCGTCACTATCTCATATTGCATGGGAGCAACTTAGTGCAAATGTTTGGGTTTTGTATGTTGAAGAATCTCTAGTTTATCAAGTAAGAGAGAAAATTCCGGAAGCTATACCGATGACAGTATTAGCAATGGTGAGGGGCTACAATGACAAGAGTTATTGATACGGATAATTTTACTAGTGTAATAAGGAAAATGATTGGAGAGCGTCCAGTTATTCGAAAGATTAATGGTAATTGGGTTATCTGCAATAGATTTTCTGGTGAACCTATATTCAGTGATTCTCTGCCTAATCTTATTAGCCTTGCACATGGTAATACTACATTTAATATCTCTAAATGTTGAATAGATCAAAGATTCGGATAAAACATGACCGAAGAACAGTTACAAAAAGTTAGAGATATACTCTTCAATTCCGCTGCGGCTAAACTGAATTTATTTCTGCACGTCACGGTATATACTACCAGCGGGTTAGAAGTCGGTGACTTTGATATTCAAGTAAATGAAATCACAACTATTGTTTTGAAGTCTAAAGCTTATGGTATGCTAAATAAGCTAGTGGTAACTAGTGATGATGGTGAAATACTAGCTACTTATTTTATTGAAAGCTATGACAATTATGACCCCAAGGCGACTAGAACCATTTATATGGATACCCTAGCTTGTAACATCGATAAATATCTGGAGATTCAATTCGGGTATATACTACATAAGAAACAATGAGGGGGGAATAAAATGAATTTAGGTTATGCTGTGTCGCTTATTTTATCGCTACCATTGGCTGTAGTCTTTTCAATGCTAACTGGTTTATACATTACTAGACGTTGGCATTTCAAAGTAAACGCAATGACAATGATTTCTTGTTCATTCATTTCCTATTTTATATGGGCTGGCCTGTTGGCTACTGTTATCTACTACATTGGAAAGATGCTCGGAGCTTGATATGATCCTCGATAAAGTAAATGCAGAAGTGGCTTTGGAAAAGCTGCACTTAGAATTACAAAGTCTTGATCTTCGCACTAATTACACAATCAGTTCGCAAGTGCGGAACTGGCGTAAATCTATTAAAGAGAATTATTCAAACGTAGCTAATTGTCAGTTCGATGTTTATAACGAAGACACTTACTATAAGGTAGCGGTAGCTATTGTATTGGAAGGTGAAAACAGATCGGAAGAGCACACGTCTGAACTCCAGTCACACTGATATATCT
>CALARN010000110.1 GCA_937889205.1 uncultured bacterium | reverse complement strand
GTAATTAAAAAAGGCACTTTGATCTACTCACTATATGATAAATACAGGCAGTGGAAGCAAAAAGGACTAGCCTCAGAAAGACATAGGCATAGATTTGAATTTAATAATAAGTATCGCAAAATATTAGAGGATAAAGGCTTGATAATTAGTGGGACCTCACCTGATGATTTTTTTGTAGAGACCATCGAACTATCCCAAAAGATGCATCCGTTCTTTATTGCCACGCAGGCGCATCCGGAGTATAAATCGACACCTTGGAAGCCACATGCGTTTTTCATGGAGCTGCTTGAAGCAGCCTTAATAACGAAGAAGTGAAGATTATTACGCAAGACCTGTAAGCCTGCGAAAATTGGCGGCGTTTCGACCTACTTCTTTTAGTATCGTACAAACTGGATGCCATCTTGGTGTACTTTGATTAGTATGCTCAGTGTTCTTAGTAAAATTCGTAACACTATTATGACAGCTGCTCCACTAGCAAAAGAGACAATAAAATATCAAATGCCTACTTTCGTGTTAAAAGAAAATCTTGTTCACTTTGCTGCATACAAAAAACATATTGGCTTTTATCCTACCCCCTCTGCAATAGAGAAGTTTAAAACAGAATTAACAACATACAAAACAAGTAAGGGAGCGATTCAATTCCCCCTAGATAAACCAATCCCCTATGAATTAATCGATCTAAATGCAATGTATGCTCAATTAAGATCTACTGACGCCCCAGATGGCTACTACACCCTACAAAATGATAAATACGGTAAAGATATTGATGGAATAAGGCTTGGGCGGTGCAATGCCTGTGTTGACGGAGTTTGCTTGCTCGAAGAAACAAAACCGCATCCTTGCAAAATGATGGATTATGAAGGCCCAGCTTGCATGAGAATATTTTCAAAAAAAATCTCAGAAATTGATTGGGGATTGTAATTTCGCTGGTTTTATGGGACTATCTTCTTAATATTTTACTTTAGCTTTACACTTCAATGCCAGAGTATGTATATAGCATAATTTTAGTAGTCATTATTGTAGTAGTAATGGCTTGGTGGGTGACTAAGAAAAAAAATGAAGAGTGGGAAGGGGTACTAGTCAAGAAGAAATATGATGCAGGAGATGAAGATACTTCAGGGACATTTCGCTATGAGTTCAAAACCAACGAAGGTAAAAAGAAAAGCTTTACTTCACCAGACCAAACATATTTTGACAAATGGACAGAAGGAGATAAAGCAATAAAGAAAAAGGGAGAATTCTTCCCCCAGAAAGCATAGTTTCATCAAAAGAAGGCTAGTCATTAAATCCGGAGGATACCTTCCCCTAGTTGATCATGGCGATTTTATCATCACAGCTGGATTAATCTTGTACTTACTAAACATCTTTTCTCTACAGCTTGTGTTTTATGCAGTGCTGCTAACTTGGGTTGTACAGCCTGTTTTGTGTTATATAGGCTATAGGTTGAAATTAAGAGAGTATCCATTGTAGAAAATATTTTATTGTTAAAGAAAAAGTATTAATATTAAACATGTATTTTAGCTGATAAAGTTAACATAATAAAAATCGATAGGTACATTAAAATCTTAGTAATAGTTATTACAATTTTATTGATAATTGTAATTCCTTTATCAGTTATGTATTTCAAAAGAGAACACACTGATGTTACTCGTAGTAGAGTATTAGGAATACAAGACCCCTATACATAGGAATGTAATGGTTATTGCTTATGATCCGGTAGATAGCTCGAATGAAAAGCTATCTTCAAGATGAGGTGCTTTTGACACATTGACAGTAACTGATCAAATAGTAGACTGGTTTGCAGAAGCCACTCAAGATTGTGATGCCAACCTTGAATTCAATATTGTTGAATTCAACGATGAACCATACTTTCCTCAGAAAGCTGATGGTTTTACCTATACAGAAGAAACCTATGCAGCATGTAGAGATAATACCGAGAATTGCCACTTTCCTGATGATGTAAGTTGGACAAAAATCTGCAGTGATTTTGATGTTTGTACCAGATTTAACAATAATGAATTTGATGAGCTCTGGGTTTGGGGCGGAGGCTATTTTGGCTATTTTGAAAACAACCTAGCCGGTGAAGACGCTTTTATTATTCAAGATGATTACCCTTTAGAAAATACGGGTTGTATTGATTTAATGCCAGTAGTTGGTTTGAATTGGGAAGAAGGCTTACCAAATTCTATTCATTCTTTCGGTCATAGAGCAAAAGGCGCCATTATGTATTCTCAAGGCATCAATCAAGCTATTTGGGGAGTATCACAAAATGATATCTCAAATCCATTTAATAGATACACACACTTAGACTTTCAATCCACTTATGATTTTAGTGGCTGTGGGAATATTCATACACCTCCAAATTCTTCAACAAGTTATGAATATGACTCAAGCAGCAGCGTGCAAACAATGTGCGATGATTTTATTGATTATCCTGCGCTTGAAGACCCCGTAACTACACTGCGTACTATTTCAAATTGCGCTGAATGGGGATGTACTGACTTAGGTTATTACCGCTGGTGGTTTCAGCATCTTCCTCATAATGAAGGATTAGATGCTAACGGCAAATATAATAACTGGTGGCAATACTTTGCAAATCCGCATTATGTAATTTTAAATGATTTACCAACACCGACAGTAACTGAACCAGTAACTACTACCCCAACAATCACAGATACACCATTGGTTACGGCTACACCATTGGTTACAACTACAGCAACAAATAACTCAGAAACACAAAGACCTGTGCAAAGCACCATCCCTAATACAGCCTTTGTCGACGATAAGACCGATAGAATAATCATTGGAGCATTGCTAATTGTAGTCGGGATTTACTTTAATAAGTTTAAATTAAAAATTGAATTTAATTAGTCTTGTCACCCCCTCTCTCTTCACTCGTTTACCAATATATCAATTAGTATTTATGCTCAGTAGTTTTATCAATTTTGTAAGGTATAAACAAATGTCGAAAAAAGATAAAGGAAATCAAAATTTGAGTATGGGAGATATGAACGCCAAAAAAAATAAAAGTGGCAAACAGGCTAAACTTGCTAGAAGAGAAAAAAAGGCTTCTAAAGCGTTAAAGAAAAACGGCACTAATAAGCTATTTAGCGAATAAAGGTAGTAGTTTCTGCGAATTGCTAACTTGCTTAACACCAAGATAATACAAAACTAATATATAAGGGTAAATTGGAAATAAGTATCTTGGCTTTACCTCCCAAAGAAGATAAAAGCATGAAAAAATTAATATAATTAATATTAATAGCAATTCTTCTTTTAACTTCTTATTTTCTTTTAGACTTGCAACTAATAAGATTACTATAAAAAAATACGCAACAAGGTTTTCAATATATAGCCCGTTCTTTAACAGATACCTACTTTCAAAATTATTTAGAAAATACTCACTAATCTCTGTCTTTTCCTGATAACCACCAGGACTATCATAACTCATACCATAATCTATGCTCTGATAAGTACCTTCTGTCCACATCCAGACTAGCTTTTTAGCTTACATCTCTGCTGCCCCTCTAAAGCCCATTTCTTGAAGTTTACTTTTGATTCCTGCGATATAGATCTTTTCGCTTGCCTCTTTATCATAATCTGTCTCTCGATTCAGAAATACCTGGTTAAAAATAACTAAAGGTAGTAATAAGGCCAGCATTGAAATCGAAAAAATCACTAATATTTTGTTGAAATTTACCTTATTTATTAGTGCATAAATCAATACGGCAAACACTAAAAGCAATCCTAAGTTTCTGAGAAAATTTCCCATAGCCAAAGCAAAAAACATCAGAAGTATCCATATAATTTTGATATTCTGGGCTTTAAATATCTTAACTACAGCATAAATATATAAAACAAGAAGAAAACACGAGATTACATCATTGTATACAATCATGCTGAAAAATAATGGTGGCAAATAGCTTGCAAGTAATAGTAAGAAGCCATAATGCTTAGCCTTATCTCGAGTTATTTCTCTTAGTAAAAAATACGAAATTAAAATTATTGCCAGTACTATTAATGCATTAAAAACTCTTGGAACAAATAAATTACCTGTAAAGAATTGCGTGAAT
>CALARN010000109.1 GCA_937889205.1 uncultured bacterium | reverse complement strand
TTATTAACAGGAGATAGATTCAGAAAAGCCAATTA
Source organism: uncultured bacterium (assembly GCA_937889205.1). Classification (GTDB taxonomy): domain Bacteria; phylum Patescibacteriota; class Dojkabacteria; order B142; family OLB20; genus CALARN01. The sequence continues at coordinate 18,381 of CALARN010000109.1, read as the reverse complement.
ACCTGATTAATCAACTTAATGCATCCGGAGGAGAAGGTGGTAATTGGGTTGTTACTAATTATGGGGGTGCTGGAACAGTGTATATCGAACAAATAAATGTTGATCCTCAAATGGCGGCTGAATTGATAATTAATAATAAAGGTAAAAGTTCAAATGGATTTGCTGCTTTGGTGCAAAATGATTATGAATTTAAGTTAATTAGGCTTATGCAGTATGGTAGTTTGAAAGTATTAGGTCAGATGAGTAATTTAACATTTGGAGACAACGGCATAATTGGCGATAATACTAAACCAAGACTTGCAGTTGAAGGAACGATTAATTTTACTGGTGAAGAAGAATTGAATATTGAAGGATTAGTACTTTCAGTGGTAGGTGAAATTAATGGCGTTGAAGACTTCTTAATTGGGAATAATCAGGCTGCAGGCCTAGAACTTTATGCAAAAACTTGGGCGCATGATAATGAAAATCATTATTATTTTGATAATATTTCTGTTGGGAACCAGGGTGTTGTCTCATTGGTACCTTATCAAAATTATAACTCAGATTGGACAGATGATTACGGGGTGACATTAAATGTTGAAAATCTATCAATTTCTTCGGGTGGGAAGGTAACCGCAGATGGTTTAGGATACGGAGGCAACACTGGGCCAGGTACAACGGTCTTTTGTGATTGGAAAAGAGGTGGAGCCGGGCATGGAGGATATGGTGCCACAGCAGAATGTTCTTCGGGAGGTGCAACCTATGGAAACATTTACGAACTTATAACCTTTGGTAGCGGTAATAACGACGGGGGTAGCAGAGGTGGAGGTGCGTTAAAGCTAAATATTAGCGATACCTTAACTTTATCTGGAATAATTAGCGCTAACGGAACTGGACAGGGAAGTGGAGGAAGTGTTTGGATTACAACTAATAAAATTGCCGGACAAGGAAGTATTCAAAGTACCTCAATAAACGTCTTAGATGGTAACCAAGGTGGTGGCGCTGGTGGAAGAATTGCTGTGTATTATCAAGAGAATGTTTCAAGCAATCAATTTGATTTACAAAATCGTATTATTGCAGCAGGTGGACCGGGTGGAATGTGGGTCCCCTCTAATTACGGGGGTCCTGGAACAGTTTATACAGAGCATGTAGGTGTTAATCGAGCAGCGGGTGGTTCATTGTATATTAATAATAATAATCGTAATGGTAGAAGTGGTGACTTCATAGCGGGAACTTATACTTTTAATGATGTTAAAATTGCTGATAATATTACAATCTGGTTAAGGGGAGATACAGTCAATAATTCGGGGGTAGTCTTTGACTTAACTGGTGATTTTTATCTTGGGACTAATTCACAATTATTAGGTATAGGCTCAGGGTTTCCTTCTGCAACCGGCCCAGGAAAAGGTGCCAATGCTACATTACAAAATGGTGGCGGTGGTGGGGCTCATGGTGGAAATGGAGGGAATGGTGAGAGTAGTGATGGGGTCACACAAACTTTAGGAGGAGTAAAGTTTGGGAATCAGCTTTTTCCACTAACATTAGGAAGTGGTGGTGGATTAGGAGCATCTCTAGCTTTAGGTGGGTCAGGAGGCGGAGCAATTGCGATCATAACTAGAAATGGAGATGTATCAATTGAAGGTGATATCAATATGAATGGTACTGATGGTTTGGTATCTAGTCCCGGTGGAGGTGGATGAGCAGGCGGTTCGGTATTAATTAGATCAAATACCTGTTCAATTAATGGTGATATTGCAGCAAACGGTGGAGATGGTGGAGACAACACTTTTGATGGAGGCGGCGGTGGTGGTGGAATCATTTCAATAATTAAAGAGTTTGGCGAATGCAACATTTTGGGAAATGTTTCTGTAGAAAATGGATTCAGCTCAGGAGGGCAAGACGGTCAGCCTGGTTTGTACCTTGGTGTTGTTACTGTTCCTCAAATCTCTTTAGATAAACAGACTACAACATCAGATGAATTAATACCGGTAGGTGGTTTCACTAATGAAAATCAAGTTAAACTAACCGCAAATATACTTGATCCAGGTGCAGACGAATCAAATCCAGTTGAATTAGTTGCTGACTTTGATGTCCTTGAATCTTCTGCATATTTTCCAAATAATCAAGTATTAGGATTGATTTCAACCTCGTCGAATGTGATTACATATACCGGAGGTTCACAAGAAGAAGTTACCGTTTTACTGCCACCTAATCTAGTACCAGGTGAATCGTACAAATGGAGGGCGAGGGTTAGAAATATTACTACTGGTATTACCGGTGAGTGGACACAATATGGAAACAATGGAGATGCTGCAGATTTCATCGTTAGTGATATTGATAGATTTGCAGTTATCCCTTCTAAAAACAATACAGTTGTTGGTGAGTCAATTAGTTTGCGGGTAAGGGCATTAGACAATTTTGACAATCTAGTGCAAGGCTATACTGGTACAGTTTTGTTTTCTGTTGAACCAGAAACTAATCCTAATACTGTTCTACCTGATAACTATACTTTTAGTGTAAGCGATCTTGGTGAGCATAATTTTGTTGATGAGCTTATGTTCTTTGTACCTGGTTCGTATATTGTGACTGCTACAGATAGCGACAATGGAAGTATTGTTGGCTCATCATCAACAATTGTTGTCACAGAGGTTCCTGTAACAACTGTAGTTATTACGACTACAACAGTTCCCACAACAACAGTACCGACAACAACAACTACGGGAACGCCTATAGTTACTAATACAGTTGCACCCACAACAACGACTACCGTTACCCCTAGTATTACTACTGATAATGTGACTCCGACTCCATCAGATCGAAGTTGTTCTGAGAATCCCTTACAGGCTAAGTGTCAGGTTAATGTGGTTATTAGTAATATTGTTGTAAATGTTGACGAAGCACAACTATCTGCTGAGATTTGTTGGAATACAAATATTGCCACAGTTGGTAATGTTACTTATGGTGAAGAATTACTTTCAAATAGCACAGAAATAACTAATAGTTATGTAAATACGCAATGCGTTACTCTTGAAGATTTAAGCAAGGATACTTCTTACAACTTTGAAATATTTGCCAGATCTATAGCGGGAAGAACAGCTAAAGCTCCGGGGCAGTTTGTGATTGGAAGTGCTGATGATAATGTGCCGCCGCTGAGTTGCATAAATATCAATCACTATTCATTTAGTAGTGATTCAATATTTAGACTCGAATATGATACGGCATATCAAGCGAAGTGTAATGTTACTTATACATATCTGCTAGATAGAGAGGAAATATTTAAAGATGAGGAAAAGGAATTTATGATTTATCACCTCTCTTCACTAAATCTAAATGGATTAGATAAAGCTGGAGATATTTCATATAATATATTTTGTAACTTGGATTCTAATGAAGTTGTTCCAGATGGTGTTACTACTTGTGAATTAAACGGCTCAGTACCACAGGCCTCGATAACCCGTTACTTACCTGAGACGGGCTCTGATACGTCTGAAGAACTACTAAGTAATATTTCCAGTATTAGCCAATATCTTCCATTAATAACGGCGCCGGTGCTAATCGCTGCAACATCTGCTGTTGCTATAAGCAACCCTCAAATATTCTATTACGGAATATTCTGGTTACGCCGAAAAAAGAAAGCTAAAGCATGGGGTTTGGTATATGACGAGCAAAACAAAAGACCTGTAGCTTTTGCGGTAGCGAGAGTATTTGATGGCTTGGGGAGTAAATTGATTAAAGAAGAGGTTTGTAGTATTGATGGAAAATATAATTTCATAGTAGATAAAGGTCGTTATCAATTGGTAATCGAACATAGTGATTATGAGACTGTTAAAAAGCAAATTACTGCAGATACAGATGAATACACTATTGCCTATGAAATACCAGTAACACTTAGAAGTAAGCCTGCTGAAGGTATCAAATTAAATATATGGCAGCATCTTAAGATATTCTTCATCAAAAACAATGACTATCTAGTTGCTTGTGGGCTTTTAATTACTCTAATTGCCTTAATATTTAACTTTACGGTGGTTAATATTATTCTGCTTGCTTTATATGTAATTCAAGAGCTTTTGATTCTAAGAGCAAAAAGAATTAAATGGGGTAAAGTAGTTGATTTTTCAACAAAAGAGTCGATAGGCGGTGTATTTGTAAGGCTGTATGATGAAGTGCAGCAAAGACAGTTAGAGGTTACACTTACAGACAATAAAGGAAGGTATAAATTTAATACTAAAGATGGTAGTTATTTAGCTACAGTTTTTGTTGAAGGGGCCGTTTTGGTAGACGACAATAAAATAGTAACAGCTACAGGTCAAGAATTTTCAAAGATTCAGATAAAATCTGGAGTTACCCAGAATATAATTGAGATTAAAAAAAACTAAAAAATTTGTAGATTACAATTGTAGTTTACATTTAAAATGTATAAACTAAGATATCCCTTAGTTTTAAAACTACAAATGGTGAAAAGAAACAATACAATATTAAGGCCTTTATTGGCTAAGTGGCTCGATAAAAAAGAGCCATTACTTGATATGAGATCTACTTTTATAATTCTTCTAGTCCTCGTTGCTATAGTTTCTTTTATTTATGTTAATTTTGTTCAATTAGCATATAAATCAAGTGCTAATATGGCTTGTCCTTTTCCTGCTAGCCCAGATAAAGTCCACGGGCAAGTAGTGCTTACACCAACAGATAGCGAGAGTATTTATGATTGCAGTGGCATCGATGTTATCATTGCTAATGATGGTGAGGTAATAGTAGAAAGCTATGTCAATGGGGATAATGCCATCACTGGTGATTATGGTGTAGAAATAATCTTTAAGAATTTAACGATCGAACCTGGAGGTAAATTTAATGCAGATGGAAAAGGGTATACCCCAGCTCAGGCTGATGGCTCTCTGGCCAATGCTAATGCTAGTACAGATAATGTAGGTGGCAGTGGTGGTGGCTATGGAGGTTCAGGAGGTGAAGGTGTCGATGATGGAATTGGTACAATTGGTACTCCCGGTTCTTTTTATGGAAGCGCTCAAAACCCTGCGGGCTTAGGTGGTGCAGGTTCTGCTTCAGGAAATGGTGGTCTTGGTGGAAATGGTGGTGGTGCAATTAAATTAACAGTAAACGAGTTATTAACAATTGATGGAATTATTTCTGCTAATGGTATGAGTGGGCAGACTTCAAGTAATGGGCTATCTTCTGGTGGCGGTGGTGCAGGAGGGAGCATTTGGATTGAAGCGGATAGTTTCGCAGGTTCAGGTCAGCTGTACGCACAAGGGGCAGGTGCAAGTGCAGCGGTTTTTCAAGGAGGTGGAGGAGGTGGCGGTAGAATTCAAATGTTGTGTACCACTTCAAGTAGCTTTAGTGGTGTGACAAATGTAAATGGTGGAAATACTTCTAAATCTCAAAATGGAGGGACTGGTAGTGTTGTTGGTCCTACTTGTAGGCCATCTACACCGAGTATATTAAAGCAATTTAAATTAAATCAAACAACAGAGATTGCTGTGGGAAGTGCGACTGCAGAGTCCGAATTCTATCTAGCGGCGAACCTTGTTGACCCTGATATTAATAACCTATTGTATCTTGAAGTTGAAATTAAACCTTTAGGTACAGCTTTTTCTAATCAACCCAACTATTCGCAATCTTCAGGATATGCTAATCCGCAAAATTGTTCAGGTGGGGCGAGTACTTGTGGCAGAATAAATATTACCGGTTTAACAAGAGCAACCCAATACCATTGGCAAGCTAGGGTGAGAGATAACTTTGGAGGGTATAGTAACTGGGTAAGCTTTGGTGGTAACAATGAAGTAGATTCAGATATATTGTTATCAGGGCAAGCAACAAGCATTGCCTTGCTATCAGGGGACAATCAAAGTGCCATTGTTAATACCAATTTAGGTGAAGCCTTAACCGTAAAGGTAACAGACGCTGGTGGTTTTCCTGTTCCCGGCTTTACTGTTTCGTGGATTGTGTATAGTGGAGCTAATGGAGGTAGTTTATTAGATGGTACATATACCGAGACTAATCTTAATGGTGAAGCAAGTAATACCTATAGAGTTGGTAGACAAGCCGGTTTGAATAACAATATCATTAGAGTAGTAGGTTATGGCTTGAGTGGAAGTCCGATTTCATTTACAGCTTCTGGTAACCCAGATGTAATAAATTACTTTACGCTTACTGTTCCTGATGTCAGCTTAGTAGGCGCAAATTTTGAACTATTAATCAAAGGGTACGACCAATTCAATAATCTAAAAACTGATTTAAACGGCTCTGTAGAGCTAATAGCTGTTGACCCATTAGATACCAGCACTATTAAAACGGGCACATTAACGCCAGGCGAAGTTGTCTTTAATGGCAGTGAAGGAGGCCAACAGGCAATATCTTTAGATTACAATACGGCGGAGAGTATTAAAATTAAAGCATCTCTTGGAGCTGCTATTGGTTATTCAAATACAATAGCTGTAGTAACTACATTAGGTAGTTGCCCCGATGTAGATGGCATAATTGATACCAATCAGACTTGGGCTGCAACTCCTGCAAATAGTGGTATCTTCGATTGCAGTGGCATGACGATTAGAGTGATGAGTAATGCAACTCTTACACTGCAAAGTTATGATAGTGGGGATACAGATTACAACAATGATTTTGGTGTAACAGTACTTGCCAATGAATTAATTGTAGATAATGGCTCAACAGTTACTGCATCAGAAACTGGATATTCTGCCAGTAGAGGTCCGGGTGCAGGAGGCTCTTACGGTGGCAATGGTGGCTTAGATAACCCTTATGGTGATTATGCAAGGCCTTTTCAACTTGGAAGTGGTGGTAACTATGTATATAATGTGTATATCAATCCGGCAGGTGGTGCTATTAAATTGGTACTTGATAATATTGTTATTAATGGGACACTAAGCTCTAACGGTGGAGCGGCTAACATAGCAGGAGCTTCTGCAACCGGTTCTGGTTCAAGTGGAGGAAGTATTTATATTATTACTGAATCAATTGCCGGTAATGGACTAATTCAATCTAATGGTGGCGCTTCTAACGGTGGCAGTTATTTTGGTAGAGGAGGTTCAGGAGGTAGAATTGCTATCTATTATAAAAATTCATCGTTTCCTTTAGAATCAAAAACTAACTTGCAAGCATTCGGTGGATATGGTCCATATGATAAGTATGGTGGTCCAGGTACTATATTTATTGACGATGTTGATGATACGAACCTCTCTGGAAGTCTATATGTAAATAATAATGGAATAAATGGGAGTAACGCAGCAGTAATGGGAGTGGGGCCTTATAGTTTAGATCTTATTAGTGTTAAAGAGTATGGACATTTGACTTTTGTCGATATTAATAGCGTAGTTGATATCACCAGTGGTGGTGAAAATGCAATTACAGGTGATGGCACTTCAGTTGTTACGGTGAATGGGCTTATTAAATTGCCTTATGATTTTGCACTTAAAAAGTATCGATTGAATATTGCTGGTGATTATGAAGGAGCTCAAAATTTAACTATTGGAGAGATAACTGGCAATCCTGTTGCTCAATTAAGTCTAAATGCTCATACAGTTAAGAGACATGGGTTAGGCAAATTTAATGATTATCAGTTTACTAACCTTACGATAGAAACTACTGGGTTACTGAGTTTGCAAGGTTACGATGGTGATTCATCTACTAGTTCTGATAATGATGCGAATGGTAGAGACGATTATGGAATCATTCTGGATATTGATAATTTATTAGAAATTAAAAATGGAGGGCAAGTGGAAGCAGATAAACGTGGATACTCATTTGCAAAAGGACCTGGAGGAGAAGGAAGTTATGGCGGTTATGGTCATAGTGGTACACCTTACGGAAATTTATATAACCCCGAAGACTTAGGAAGTGCAGGAGGTGCTAATGGAACAGCTGCAACTGAAAATGCAGGCGGTGCAATCAAAATCAATACTACTCATCTAATTAACAATGGGACAATAAGTGCAAACGGAGGAGCGACTTGGGCGACTGGTGGCTGGGCCTATGGTAGTGGATCATCGGGGGGAAGTATTTGGATTAATACTGTAAGTATAAATGGAGCAGGTTTAATTAGAGCAAACGGTGGAGATGCTTCAGGAGGTCACTATTTTGGAAGAGGCGGTGGGGGAGGTCGTATTGCAATTTATTATGATGAAGGAGACTATGAAATCACAAATAAAAATAGAGTGCAAGCTTTTGGAGGCTATGGGTCAAATGTTGGTTACGCAGGTGCAGGAACGATATTTATTGATAATAGAACTGATACGCTGACTAAAGGTAGCTTATATATCAATAATAACGGACATAATGGTCGCGAAGCAGGAGTACCTGGTACTGGGCCATACGAATTTGATTTAATTTCAATAAAAGAATATGGACACCTGAAGTTTTTCGACTCTAATGTAATAGTAGATATTTCTACGGGTGGAGAGGATGCAGTAAGTGCAGATGGAACAGCGTCGTTGTCGGTTGCGGGATTAATTAAATTACCACTAACATTTACAATTAAAAGATATACATTAGATGTAATTGGAGATTATGAAGGAGCTTCTAATTTAACCATAGGTGAGTCTTCAGGTCTTACTGGCAAAATGACTTTATATGCTTATACTGCGAAGAGAAGAGGACTAGGGAGATTTAACGACTACCAATTTCAAAATTTAAATGTGCAAACAACAGGACAACTGACTTTAGCTTCGTATGATGGTAATAATTCTAATTCATTTGATAATGACCCATTTGGGCGAGATGACTATGGAATAATTTTGAATGTTGATAATTTAGATATTGCAACGGGAGGGTTAATTGATGCAAGTAATACTGGTTATGAAACAGGAGCAGGGCCGGGTGGAGAAGGTAGCTATGGTGGATATGCTCAAAGTGGTAATCCTTACGGAGATATCTATGAGCCAATTGCATTAGGTACAGCAGGAGGCGCAAATGGTTCTGGGTATGCTTATCCGGCAGGGGGAGCTATAAAAATTGTAGCATCGAGCATTAACAATTCCGGAACTATAAGTAGCAATGGTGGTAATTGTGTATATGTTGGGGCTTCCGCTTATTGCTCAGGTTCATCAGGAGGAAGCATTTGGATTGATACAGTTACCTTAAATGGAACCGGTTCTATTAGAGCGAATGGTGGAGACGCGCCAGGTGGTCATTATTTTGGATGGGGGGGCTCAGGTGGAAGAATTGCAGTTTATTATAATTCTGGAGATTTTAATGTAAATACTAAAGATGGTATTCAAGCATTTGGAGGATATGGAGCAAATGTTGGTTATGCAGGAGCAGGAACAATATTTGTAGATAATAAAACAGATTCGTTGACTAAAGGAACACTATATATAAATAATAATGCTCACAATGGTAAAGAAGCTGGTATATCAGGGGTTGGACCATATGAATTTGATTTAATTTCAATTAAAGAATATGGTCATTTAAAATTTATTGATGCAGATGTAATTGTAGATATCTCTACTGGTGGAGAAGAAGCAGTTAGTGCAGATGGAACGGCATCTTTATCAGTTGCAGGTTTGATAAAACTGCCTGAGACTTTTGCAATTAGAAAATTTATTTTAGATGTTACTGGCGATTACGAAGGAGCGAGCAATTTAACAGTTGGGGAAGAATCTGGAGTTGCTGGTAGTTTGAAATTATATGCATATACATCTAAAAGAAGGTCAAATAATAGATATAATAACTATATATTTGAAAATCTAAATATTAACTCTACAGGTAAAATTACATTAACTAGTTACGACGGAGACTCCGGTAACTTTTTAGATAATGATTCTGTGGGTAGAGATGATTACGGAGTTATCTTAGAAGCTGATAATATTAATATTGCTACTAATGGGCAAATTGAAGCTAATAATACCGGTTATGCTACTGGCGCAGGGCCTGGTGGAGAAGGTAGTTACGGTGGATTTGGCCAAAGTGGCAATCCGTATGGAAATGTTTATGAACCAATTGAACTTGGTACAGCAGGTGGAAGAAATATTTCAGGGTACGCGTATCCTGCAGGTGGAGCAATTAAAATTCTTACTGCAAGTTTGAGTAATAATGGCATCATCAGTAGCAATGGTGGTGATTGTATATATTTAGGGAATTCAGCATCTTGCTCTGGTTCATCTGGGGGTAGTATTTGGATTGATACAGATATATTAAATGGAAATGGAAGTATTAGAGCAAACGGCGGAACGGCGCCAGTTGGTCATTACTTTGGATGGGGAGGTTCTGGTGGAAGGATTGCAATTTATTACAGTTCTGGAGATTATGATGTTACCAGTAAAGATCAAATTCAAGCATTCGGTGGCTACGGTGGAAATACAGGTTTTGCAGGTGCAGGAACGATATTTGTCGATAATAAGTCAGATTCTCTAACAAAAGGAACTTTATTCGTCAATAATAATAATAATAATAATGGCAAAGAAGCGGGCGTATCAGGATTTGGACCTTACGAGTTCGATTTAATTTCAATTAAAGAATATGGTCATTTAAAATTTATTGATGCCGATGTAATTGTGGATATTTCTACTGGCGGAGAAGAAGCCGTTAGTGCAGATGGAACCGCATCGTTATCAGTAGCGGGTCTAATAAAATTACCCGAAATATTTTCAATTAAAAAATTTACTCTAGATGTTACAGGTGATTACGAGGGAGCAACAAATCTTTCAGTAGGTGAAGGCTCAGGTTTACCTGGAAGCCTCAAATTATATGCATATACAGCAAAAAGGAATTCAGTAGGCAAGAAAAACATTTATCAGTTTGAAAATCTTACAGTTAATGAAACAGGGACTATAAGACTTGTATCTTACAATGGAAATGAGGCTGATGCTAATGACGATGATGAAGATGGAAGAGACGACTATGGCGTTTATCTTGATATAGCTTCATTTTTTGATATTAAAGCAGGAGGACTTGTTGAATCAAATAACAATGGTTATGCTACCGGTGCCGGGCCAGGAGGAGAAGGCTCTTACGGAGGATATGGGCAAAGTGGTAGCCCCTATGGTAACTATACTCAACCATTAGATTTCGGCTCTGCCGGGGGTTCTAATGGGGCAGGGTATGCTTATCCTGCTGGGGGTGTAATTAAGATTAGTTCTCAGACACTGCGAAATAATGGCACAGTTTCTGCAAATGGCGGAAATTGTATATACGTAGGAGCTTCGGCTTATTGTTCTGGTTCTTCAGGGGGCAGTATTTTAATTGAAACAAACTTATTTGAGGGCAATGGATTAATAAGCACAAATGGTGGAAATGCGCCGGGAGGTCACTATTTTGGCCGAGGAGGTTCTGGTGGAAGAATTGCAATTTACTATAATGAAACAACATTTGATGTATCCAGTAAGATACATGTTCAATCATTCGGTGGATACGGTCCTAATGTAGGATATGCCGGACCAGGTTCGATTTATTATAAAAATAATTTAGAAGAATTTGGCAGTTTAATTTTTGAAAATAACAACAACCCAGGAAGAGCTGAAAATCTTGTTGCTACTGATTATTTATTACGAAATCTTTCCATTGGAAATAATGTCATTACATATGCATTAGGTGATACAGAAAATAATCGTGGCACCATATTTAGACTATCCGGTGATTTTTATTTAGGTTCAGGAGCTGAAATTAACGGTGTGGGTTATGGATTCCCTTCAGATGAGGGGCCTGGGGCAGGAGAAATTGGACCAAACCCGTTGTCAGGTGGTGGTGGTGGTGCTAACGGAGGTTCTGGTGGAACAGGACAAAGCAATGACTCAAATCAAGCTCAAGGAGGTCAACCATACAACACAGAGAATCAAATGCAGCCTTTAATGCTTGGTTCGGGTGGTGGTAGTTCAGGCGCAGGGGCAAAAGGTGGTTCTGGTGGAGGTGCAATTGCAATTGACGCTAGGTTTGGGAATATTGATCTTTTTGGAACGATTAATGTTAATGGTACCGATGGTAAGATTTCTTCACCAGGTGGTGGTGGTGGTGCAGGCGGCTCAATATTACTTATTGGTTCATCTTGTAATATTTCTGGAAATTTATTTGCCGAAGGTGGAGACGGAGGAGATAATAATTACGATGGCGGCGGTGGCGGCGGCGGTAGAGCCTCAATATTAGTAACATCACCGATGGTAAATTGTGATACTTCAACTGCCACAATCTCGGTTGCTCAAGGGTATAGTTCTGAGGGAATCGAAGGGCAAGTAGGAACATATGTTGGTGTAGCTTCGTTACCGCAAATTGAATTACAAGATCAAAGCAGATTATCTGGCGAGTCTATACCCGTAGGTGGTGTTATCTCAGTGAATCAGGTTGAATTATCTGCTTCCATACTTGATCCTGCAGCTACAGAAATTAATGAAAAGAATTTAGTTGCAGATTTTGAGTTAGTAAAAACTACTGAAGATTTTGGATTGGTTTCTAATATTTATTCTACGCAACCAAATGCAGTATCTAGCTCAGAACCATTAGAGGTATCAGTGCAAATAACAAGTGATATTGAAATTGGTGCAAGCTACAAATGGCGAGCTAGAGTAAGAGATGTAGCATTAGGTACGACTTCTTCATGGCAAGAATTTGGTGCAAATGGAGATGCTGCAGATTTTAGGGTTCTTGATATAGCAGGCTTCGAAATTACAACAGAAACAACTAATGTTGAGACTGAGCAATTGATTGATTTAGAAGTCAGAGCGTTAACAAATACTAATGATACAGCAGTCGAATACATGGGGACAGTTTTATTCAGTTATTCGCCAACGGTTAACCCAGGTCCTAATTTGCCATCAAATTACCATTACACTGAGGTAGATCAAGGAATTAAAGAATTTAGTGAATTAATGTTCTTCTTACCTGGTACATATACAATTTATGTTGTAGATAGTATAAATAGTGCAATAACAGGAAGTATTGAGTTCGTAGTTACCCAAGCTCCAACTCCAGTAGTAACTTCACCAGTTGTTACTACACCAATAGTTTCAATAATTACGCCTTCTGTAACTACAGATAATGTTGTAGTGACAACAACTATTTCGCCAACAGAGAGTAATATGCAAACATGTGCAGAAAATCCTTTACAAGCAAGATGTCAGGTGAATGTTGAAATATTTAATGTTGTAGTTAAGGTAAATGATGAGCAAAAGAGTGCGGAGATTTGCTGGGAAACTAACATTCCTACCATTGGCAACGTTACTTATGGTAAAGAATTGTTAAACGAGGATAGTGGTATGTCTACGATATACAATACCATGCAATGTGTTCTCTTAGAAGGTCTAGCAGCAGATACAGCTTATAATTTTAACATTAGAGCTATATCTCAAGTTGGTAGAGAAGCTAGTGAAGCCGGAACTTTTAAACTCGGTAAAGCTGATGAGCCCACTCAGCCAATGAATTGTATCGTGGTAAGTAATTATTCATTTGATGCTGAAGCTAAATTGATTTTAAATTATAATACCATTAGCTTGGCCACTTGCGATGTTAGCTATTCGCAACTTGGAGATACAGAACCGATATACAAAGATATTGGTACTAAGTCTTTAATTAATCATATCTCATTATTAGAATTGAGTAAGATTGCCAAGAACAGAGATATTGGTTATGACATACATTGTGTGCTAAATTCAGCCCAAGAGACAGAAGTTAATACCTGTGATTCTAGCGGGGCTGTGCCAAGAGGTAAGTTAGGGGTATATTTGCCTGAAACAGGAAATGACTCAGAGTTGATGCCGGTACTAGATAATGTATTAGATACTACCAGTAAATTAATGCCTGTAGTTGCGATACCTGTTCTTATTGCAACAGTATCTAGTCTGGCAGTTGCAAATCCGCATGTATTTTTCTATGGAATATTCTGGTTTAGGCGTAGTAAAAAGAAGTCTGCATGGGGGATCGTCTATGATGAAGATAGTAGTAAACCAGTGCCTTTTGCTGTGCTTAGGTTATTTAATGTCGGTGGTACAAAGCTATTAAAAGAAGAGGTTTCAAGTATTGAAGGCAAGTATAATTTCATAGTCAATAAAGGCTTGTACAAATTAACAATTGAACACAGTGATTATCTGAAGGTAGAAAAAGAAATTAATATTAGTACTAATGGTGATACAATTGCCCACGAGATTAAATTAAAGCGATTAACTGCCGGTAAACAGGAAGTCTCTCAAAGCATTAAGTCTAGACTGATTAATTTCTTCAATAAGAATAATGAATACATTGTCTTATGCGGCTTGCTTATTACTATCATTGCCACCATACTTAGCCCAGTTCTTATCAATTTTATTGTACTAGGGCTGTATTTTATACAAGAGCTGCTAATTTTGAGAACAAAATTGATTAGATGGGGAAAAGTTATTGATGCAAGTAATAATCCGTTAAATAATGCTTTTGTTAGGCTATATGATCCAGTTCAACAAAGACAGCTAGAGGTTACGCTAACTGATGCAAGCGGTAGTTATAAATTCAATAATAATGATGGTAGATATTTAGCTTCAGTGCATCTAGATGGGTACACGATGGCTGATTCACCTGCAAAAGTAAGCTCAGCAGGCAGCGACTTTACTTGGATAAACATTAAAGGGGGAGTTACACAGAATAACATTAAATTAGTCAAGAAAGCATAACAACAGAGAAAGGGCAGGTTAAACCTGCCCTTTTTTAATATCCTGACTTAATAAAGCAATTTCTGAAATTGCATAGTAAAGAATGATTGTTGCACCAAATAGTTCAAAAGACTCTTCAAAAATCATAACCACTTCAAACCAATTGCTAAAAAATATTTCATTTGTTGTGCCAATAAATTCGAATACGAAAGCGCCAATAAATATTAGAGCAAAGCCAAAAAGTAATTTAAGTAGATTTTTACCATATTTGTTTTTAGCTGTTTTAGCAACTTTTAGCAGCCATAATAAAAATATAGGAAAGATTGGTAGTAGATAGGCTATCCATATTGATGAATTAAAACCTATTGCGCGAAAAACATTGGTGTACCAGTCAGCAAACTTTGGAAATAGTTCTGCAATATAGAGAGGAAAAAATTCATGTATTTGAGCTGCTTCATCAAAGCCCATTAAGATAAGTAGTAATGCTAAACCAAACCAGAATAGTAGCAAATTTCTGTCTTTAATCTGCTTAGTAATTTTAAGTAGTAAGGTAATAGCGAAAAAAATTGCTCCTATTAACACCAATTTTAAGCCTTGATAAATAGTTGGTAGATTACTCTCCCAATCAAAGTTAAAGAAGTTAAAATTAGAGCTTAAAAGAAGGTGTAGAATTATAACAATAAGATCTATAGCAAAAACAAAGAGAAATATTATTTTTGGGTTAAACCGCATACTAATTAATTAAGAAACAGAAACAATCGGAATGGGCGGACTCGAACCGCCAACCTTGCGCACCCGAAGCGCATATTCTAGCCAATTGAACTACATTCCGTTCTTGCGATATTATATCGCATTTTACATTTATTAGAAAAATGATATTATTATTTTGAAATATTTATCCATTTTTTTTATGAATAAAATAAAAAGTACCAATAGTGCTGTAACCCCTGATGAGGTGTTTTCTAGCGCTGAGTCGAAAGTAGAGGTCAGAGAAATTCACCATTACCATAAAGATGAACAAAGAATTGAGAAGAGAATTACTGGAGCATTAACCATGATAACAATTGGGTTAGTATTGCTTCTTAATACCACAGGTAATCTTAGCTGGTCAGTATGGTGGGAATTTATCAAGTTCTGGCCTATGTTCATTGTTTCTGCAGGTATCCAATTAATGTTAAGTTTTTCGCGTATTACAAAAATCATAGGTGAATTCATTGGATTATTTATTTTTATTACTTTAATTTTCTTTGCTGCAATTAATACTAATAGTGGTATGTTTGCCAATAGTGGCATGTTTTCTTTAAAAACAGACAACAATTTCCCTTTTTTCTTTACTTGGCCTAGGGGCGAAGGCGAAGTTGTAGCAAAATTTGAAGTTAATTCTTTAGATTTTACAGACGTAGCTTCCCAAGATGTTGAAATCAAGCAAGGTGTAGGTGAATTTGTATTTAGTTCAAGTACCGATAACGCAGTCTTATTCAATGCTTTCGTAAAGTCTAATCACAATGACGATGGTATTGATGCTGAAAAAAAACTTGTGGCAGATAAATTAAATATTAAAGTAATTTCTACCCATAGTAATAGGTGGTCTTTTAGTAAACAAGCTCCTTACTATGAGTACAAAGCTTTAAATACACTTCCTATTAGTAAATTAGCAATTGATTTGGGTGCAGGTAAAGGTACTGTTAATCTTGACAATGGTCTAATGATTGATGAATTCAAAGGTGTTACCGGTGCAGGTGAAATGTTGATTAATATGGCAGAGAATGCTGTTCCTAAGAATCTAGATTTAGAGGTTGGTGCCGGGAACATGGTGCTAACTTTGAGCAAAGATATTGCTTACGAAGTAAGTTATAAAGTTGGTGTAGGTAATGCAGAAATTGCTGGAATGCAAAATCGTGCAGGGTTTGGTGAAAAGGGAACATATAGATCAAGCAACTGGGAAGAAGCAGCTGCAAAAACAAGTGTCAAAGTTGATGTCGGGGTTGGTAATTTTGAATTATTAGTTAAATAATTATATTTTATTTTTAATAATCATGTTAAGATTCGTTTTTGGAGCCTTTTTAGTAGTATTTGGTTTAGCAATTTTTAGCGACCAAGTAGCGATACTAAACCTTATTGGTTTAAATTTCGACACTATTATGGCAGGCTTTTGGTTGATTCTCGGTGTAGCATTACTTATTAAACGTCATACTTTCTGGGGCGTTTTGTTTACTATCATTGGTTTTGTTGGTGTGCTGTCAGGTTTATTTCATATTAGTCTAGGCTCACTAATTCTACCCGCAATCTTTATTGCAATCGGGTTAAATATTCTCTTTAAAAAGCCAGAATCGTGGGGACCTGGAATCAATACTTCTAGAGGCAGTGATAGTGATGAGATTAAAGAAAATATCGCATTTGCTGGAATGGATAGATCATATGTTTCTCAAAATTTTAAGGGGGGCAAAATTGATGTTGCTTTTGGAGGATTCAAAGCTGATTTACGCGAAGTCAAACTAGCTAAAGAGGGTGCAGTATTAGAAATCAATGCAGCTTTCGGTGGTGGTGAAATAATCGTACCAAGAAGCATGCGTGTTAGATCAGAGGGTACAGGCATGATTGGGGGTTGGGAAGAAAAATTCGTTTCTGAAGCAACTAAAGATTCTCCAGTATTGGTAATCAAAGGATCGGCAGTATTCGGTGGAGTTGAAATAAAAAACTAGTCAGTAATTTTTGCAATTAAATCAGGTGAATTATGCTCTGCATAGTTCACCTTTTTGCTTACTTGATGTTTTTGTAATCTTGTTTCTACACTGTTATTCAAAATTTTTGTTAAGTATTTAATATCCAAATTTTTATCTAGCCATTGCTTTTCAGTCTCGTTTTCTAAAATTAATGGCATTCTTTCGTGTAGCTTTTTAACACTAGCATTTGGGGCAGTCGTGATAATTGCAAAGCTGGTAATAGTCTCGTCTGTAGCTTTATTTTCCCAACGTGAACATATCCCTGCTAAGGCTAAGTACTTTTCATTATCTTGATAAAAGTAGTAGGGTGTTTTGCTGCCATCATCTTCAAGCTTCCATTCGTAAAATCCGGTTACTGGCACTAGGCAACGACTAGTTTGGACAGCGTGTTTAAAAGAGGGTTTATCAAGAATGGTTTCTGCTTTAGCATTAATCATTTTATAAGCAATTTTATCGTCTTTAGCCCAAACGGGAATAAATCCAAACCTTGCTATGTTGGCAGTATTAGTAGTTCCAGATGCTGTAATAATCACAGAATTATTGCCGGGGGCAATATTGTAGTTACAATCAAATACCAGTAATTCCTTTTGTGATAGATTAAATCGCGGATAAAATCTTTGATCTAAATCTAGTGTGAATCTACCACACATTGTTAGCGCGTTTGCTTAATTATAAAAGTAACTACACCCCAGATGGTGAAATCCATCTCATTAGTTATCTGAATAGGTTTAAATTTGGGGTTTTCAGGAATAAGAAACAAAGATTTACCTTTTTTTAGTATTCTTTTAACTAAAAACTCACCATCGACAAAGGCGATCACAATTGAATTGTTGGCAGGTTGTCTTGAGCGGTCAACTACCAGAATGTCCCCGTCGCTAATCTGTGCCCCCTGCATCGAATCCCCTTTGACTTTTACAAAGAAGGTTGCGGCAGGATGAGTTATCATAAACTCATTAAGGTCTAGTTCTCGCTCAACAAAGTCTTCGGCAGGAGAAGGAAATCCGGCGGAAACTCCAGAAGTGAACATCGGCAATTTGATAGTTCTGTCACTATTTATTTTATAGATTTCTAACATTATGTTATCTTAAAATATGCAGAACAAA
>CALARN010000108.1 GCA_937889205.1 uncultured bacterium | reverse complement strand
CGACCACCGAGATCTACACTCTTTCCCTACACGACGCTCTTCCGATCTCAGCTAACTCAACCCTATCTAATGAAGCAAGAGCACCAATAGTACCGAGTCGTTCCGCAATATCTTCACCTAGTTGCCTAATATATGTTCCTTTTGAGGTTTTTACATAAATATCTGCATAGTAAAATTCTTGCTGTGAATCTAAATCAAGAAAGGGGAGCTCGTTACCACATATTTTCCCAAACTCTATGAGCTTTATTTCGTAAATAATAATTTTCCTTTTTGGTACTTCGATATTATATTGATTTTCAGCTTCATTATTGTTTGTAAGCCTAATAGTTCTGCCCACTTCAGTGATGATTAGCTCATAGCTCCAATTCGGTTCTCTCAAAACTTTTCGTAGCTTTTTGCCATTAACCTTTACAGAGCTGAATATTGATACGAACTGTTCATATCCACCCTCAAAGCTTTTTAACACATTTGTTATTTTTTCTTCATCTAAAATAATTTCTTTATCTGTAGCAATAATCTGCCCTTCAGGATCTTGAGTAGTGGTTTTAACCCCAAAAACTACCCTGGTGACATAGGCTTTATCTTTGTTTAAAAAATCATTAGAAAGCTTTGTTGCTCTACCAACTAAAACTAATAGTAAACCAGAAGCAAATACATCTAACGCTCCGGCATGGCCCACCTTTTTAAAAGACAAGTCTTTTCTAGTGATATTTACTACATCATGCGAAGACATGCCAGCAGGCTTATTGACTAACAATATCCCGTTAGGTCTACCAAACTCATCATAATACAGATTGTTCACTCTTGAAAATTTGTCTTCTCTTGTCTTCATGTCTAGATAATATTAAACTGGTACTAATAATATCATAAATTCAAAATCACATGGGAAACTCGTTGTTACTGATTTTAGGATTACTGGCCGCTATGCTGGTACTTATACCAATTAACGGATTAATCATAAATGCTCTTGGATTTTTAGGTCAGAGCTTGAAACTAAAACGCGAAGTGTTAATCACATTAATTATTGGATTTGCAGTTTCACTGCCCGAACTATTGATTGCAATTAATGCTTTAATTTTCAACCAGCCCGAACTAGCCGTAGGTAATGCCCTTGGCTCCGGATTAATTTTAATGACACTAGTAGCTGGGTTAATAGCAATTTATACCAAAAGCTTCAAGACAAACACCATGTTCTCTCGAAAGCATTTGGTCTTTATGTCTTTAGCAACAACCTTACCCATAGCATTGGCCTTTGATGGTAGAATCTCAAGAACCGATGGCATAATACTAATCATAACCTATGTTATTTACCTTTTAATTCTAGTATCTACAAAATCTAGCTACAGTATTATTGCGCAAAATGTTAAGAATAGAAAAAAATCCATACTAAATATTGTCATAGTTTTAATTGGTTTATGTGCTGCCTTCATTGCAGCTTACATAGCTAACTATATAAGTAGAGAGTTATTTGTCATGACTAATTTCTCATTATTTTTCATTGGATTAATATTTGTCGCTCCATTAGGGGCAATTCCCGAACTCATCTTTGAAATGGAGCTTAATAAAAAAGGAAAAAGCAATCTCACACTTGGCGAATTATTCACCAGCATAGTTACTAATACGACTTTAATAATTGGTATCACAGCACTTTTCGCACCTATTAGTATCGTAACCAATGTAGTATTTTACTTTGCTGCTTTTTTCTTTGTAGTCGTACTAATTCTTTTCAATATCTATGTGCACTCAAAAGATTCTTTAGATTGGAAAGAAGGACTGATGCTAGTTTTGGCATATATCATCTTCCTACTCTCAAGCATTACTTTAGTCTTCTAGACTAGCAGCCGGACAAATGCCCTTTAAAGGACATTTTTTACAATGGGGCTTTCTAGCTACACAAGTTTTTCTGCCATGATGTATTAACAAAGTACTAATTTGTTCCCAAAGAGATTGGTCATATAGCTTCATCAAATCTTGTTCAATTGACTCAGGCGTATTGGCCTTTGATAATCCAAGTCTCAAGCTTAGTCTTTTCACATGTGTATCTACAACTATGCCTTCATTTACTCCAAACCCAACTCCTAAGACCACATTTGCAGTTTTTCTGGCAACCCCAGGTAATTTAATTAACTCTGATAGTTTACCCGGAACTACACCATGATAATCAGAAATTATTTTTTTTGCAGTATTTGTCAAAAACTTTGCTTTCTGATTGAAAAAACCAACCGGTTTGATAATTTTTTTTACATCCTCAATATCTGCCTCGGCCATGAGATTAACTTCTCCATATTTAGAGAAAAGCTCAACAGTTACTTGATTTACGCGTATATCAGTTGATTGTGCCGAGAGTATTGTAGCTGCTAGCAGTTGCCATTTGTTAGCAAAATTTAAGGCACATTTAGCGTTGGGGAATTGCTGCTCTAATATTTCGTAAACTTTTTTCGCGTGTTCTTGGTTTGCTTTCATGCGATTTTTTAACAACTAAGCTATAATATTTTACTATATGAATTGGCAAAGAATTAAAAAACAAGATTGGGCAATTACAGCTATCTGTGGATTATTAATGATCCTAGGCTTGCTTGTAATTTTTTCTACTACCTACAATAGCACAAGCACAGAAGGCAGTTTCGAAAAACAATTGGTTTTTATAATCGTTGGTTTTATTCTTTATTTCGTTATCCTCAGCATTGATTTCTCTTGGTTCTCTAACCCTAGCGTAGTAAGAATAATATATATTATCATGCTGCTGCTATTAATTTATGTTAAATTTTTTGGAAAGACAATTGCCAACACAAATCGTTGGATAGACATAGGTTTTTTTAGTTTACAACCATCAGAGTTTGCCAAAATCGTGATAATTTTAGTAACCGCAGCAATGTTTGCCAATACAGAAGCCATGCCATATTTGCAAAGCCTTAAACAACTTAAAGATAAGGGCAAATCATCACTTATTAAGAATATTTACGGGGTTTCTAACAAGCTTAAAATAGATAGGTACCAACTGGCATATTTAAAATTATTAGGAAAAAACTCTATTGCAGTAATTCCTTTAATTTTATTGACCTTAATTCAACCATCTTTAGGAAACGCAATTATCAGCTTATTTGTTTGGCTAATCACAATACTAATTCTTTTTCCTAATCAAAAAAAACTATTCCGTTTATTACTATTCGCAGCTACCACTCTAATTATTTTCTTTCAGATTTTTTCAGTTGAAAGAGTAAACTCAGACCTACTGATAGTCATCAATACTGATATCAATTGGTTAATTGTAATCGCTATAGCAATGGCTATGGGTATTATGGCATATTATACAAAAGTTAAATTCCTGCATCTGATGTTCATTGCCACTTTAAGCATATTTGCTCTTGGTGGCATTATTGCCAGCTGGAATTATGTAATTACGCCTTATCAAAAGACTAGAATTGATACTTTTGTTGCTGGTCCTGAATCTGATCCAACAGGCACTGGTTATCAAGTTATTCAATCAAAAATAGCTATTGGTTCAGGAATGTTAATGGGTAGAGGGTTTCTTGAAGGCCCTCAATCAAGCCTAAATGTGCTTACTCAAGCTTCAACTGACTTTGTTTTCGCCGCTTTTGCTGAACAATTTGGTTTTTTCGGTACAGTCATTGTTTTAGGCTTATATGCAATTTTAATCTCGAGAGTCATTTCTGCCGGAGTAGTCGCTGCAGGAAATTTTGCCAAATTTGTAGCATTAGGCGTTGCCATCTTGCTTCTTTTGCATGTTTTTATTAATATTGGAATGAATCTTGGTAAATTACCGGTTACTGGAATTACGCTTCCTTTAATGAGTTAT
>CALARN010000107.1 GCA_937889205.1 uncultured bacterium | reverse complement strand
CCCCAAAACCCCAAAACCCCATCTATAATTTAAATTTGGAATTAATCTGATATTGAAGAAATATTAAAAATGTGATTTGTAATATTGTTAATGTTCCCCTTCGATTAAAATATTAATCGGTTGATATAAGTATACTTATTTGTAATTGAATTATAATTAGTATATTTTAAACATAGTACTAGAAAAATGAAAATGATTTGTCCATCGAGCAAGACAGTTATTTTAGCTCTTCTTGCAGCTGTCTATGTCTCTGCCGACTCGCCACTCCGATCCCGACTCAAGTTTAATCGAGCCGAGGTTGAAGCATTCTAACTTCAGTAAGTTCTTATTTACCCATCTTACCTTACTTTTATCAGAGCAGGAGAGGAATAGATTACAGTGAATCTTATGGAGACATAAGTTGAAAAACCAATTAACAAAGAATTAAAAAGTAGGGAGATAAGAAGAAAGCAAAAAGAACTTCACAAACTTAAATAAGAGGATCCTATCTTTATTGACTATTAAAAACCATTCTCTGCTACTCCTTATTATGATTACTTTGACAATTTCGTTTTGGGTTTGAAAATTGAAACAGATGTACCTTCATCTGTGGATTGTATAGATGCGCTTGTATTCACTGTTGACGACTGGACCTATTTCTAAAACAACTTGACTGATTATAGCGCAAGTGCATGGGAAGCTCCAATTCTAAATTTCACAAGAATGATTGGTGGTAATTTTTCAAAGCTTCCAATTAATTGTAAGACTTTTGGTGATGACTACGCAGCATTTACTGTCTCTAGATACTCTGGTTTCAATGGCAAAGTTGGTGATTTTATCCTAGCATTTGTTTTCAACATCATGGGTAACTCTTTAAAATTCAAATAAGCCATGGATGATATCACTAACGATATTAAAAATCAATTTTACACAGATATCGCTCAGTAATATGGAAAAATTCTTAGATTGATACTAGATTTTGACGCAGACGACTTAACAGCGGCTTCCCTGTCCTCATCTGAGAAATAAATGCGATAGATTCACACTGACAATCCCCTTTTTGAATTCATTCTAAACAATATAAATAACGAGACGGTACAACCTGTCGCCAGGAAAATTGAATAATTTATTGATCATACCAAAAAAATGAAGAAAGTATACTCATAACAGGGGTTGTCTGAGGTGCTTAATAAAGAAGTTAGTAATCTTATTAGTTCATTTATCGGCAAAGATGCCACTGACATTGCAGAAAAGATAGATAATTTAGACTTGAATTAACTTATTGCTACATTCACAGGCATCAGTGATGCCTATTCCCTTGGTAGTGGCATGGTCAATGGTATGATCAATGTACTGCCAGCTTAAAGTTTCCTAAGATATTGCAGAGATAATGTTACTAAGATAAGCACAGAGCAAGCTAAGTTTGTAACTTACTGGGGAACTAACACTAATAAGGCTCTGACAAGTTTATAGATAATGTTGGATAGCTTCGGTGAGTCATCTTTCAACTGTTTCTATTCTGTT
>CALARN010000106.1 GCA_937889205.1 uncultured bacterium | reverse complement strand
CGGCAGGGAGGAGATTGGTATGATGTTACGAGTCAAAATATTGACCCAGTGTATCAATATAATGATTCGGTTGCCTTTACTAGTTATACTTTTACATTTGATGATACTTACGGTGATGCAATTCGTGTTTGGGGTATTCCTGAAGAAGTTGAACAAACATTTCAGTTTACTTCAATTGCAGAATTTGAAATTTACTATGACAGTTTAGCTACGCCAACTCCTACACCTGCAATAGACAATGACGATTTTGCAAATGCTCAAGAAGTTTTTCTGGGTGATTGGATTACTATAAATGATTTACCTAGTGCAACTTTAGAAATTGACGAGCCAAATATAATTCAACAAAAATATGAAATAGCAAAAAGTCGTTGGTATGAGTTCACCCCAGTTATAAGTAGGCAAATTATGATTGACAATTGTTTGTCTGCTTCAAGCACAAGAAGCATGCTAGCAGTATATACAGGTAACGATCTTACCATTTTAAATAGTGTTGTAGATAATAATTATGGTTGTAAATTGAATGATCATGCAAGAGTAAGTTTCTATGCTCAAGCTGGGCAAACATATATGATTCAACTCTCTGAAGATGCAGATTATTCAAACACTAATGGGATTGCGATGCGAATAATCGAAGATACTAATTCACTACCAGGGCCACCAAATAATGATAATTTTCTTCATAGTCAAGAAATCTTTATTGACGAAACTGATCCAATAACAGGTGATTATCTAAGAACTCAATATAATGCTTTTAGTTCTACAGTAGAGGCCGGCGAGGATACAAATGGAGGCATGTTTGAACGATCACTTTGGTATCATTGGACGAACGATGCTCAAACTCGACAAGTATGGTTAGATACTTGTGCTATTTATGGTTCATTTGATATGGGCATAGGTGCTTCTGATTCATTTATAAGCGTCTATACCGGAAACGATATTAATTCACTAACTGTTGTTGCTGAGAATGATGAATGGAATAGTCCAACCAATCCTGATTGGGCTTGTTCCGGTCAAGATCTGACAAGTTTCGTTACTTTTGAAGCACAACCATTTACAACATATAGAATTAGGATTGTCGAAATTAGCAATCGCAACAACGATGGATTAATTTCACTAAGAACTGAGCCTGAAGTGGTAGAGACTTTGGCAGAAGTTCCTGAGGGTAATCTTTGGTGTAGTAATCATGACGGTATTGCTGTAACTATTCCATATACTATAGCCGAAGATGATTGGCCTGCCTGTTGGTCTTGGTGTCAAGAAAATATGACAGAAAATACTCAAATCTGTCAGATGAATGGAGACGGGCCTAGAAATTGTTGGATAAATTATTCGCCAACATTTGGTATGGACACTTGTCAATGGGTGGATGGTGTTTATGGGCCAAATACGTGGCCAAAGGGCTCATATTGGGGTGAGATTGTGGGTTACATCATGTCACTTCGACCTTCACTTAGTGGCAGGTTGATTACCAATGAAAATATTAATGTCAGCTTCAATAGACAAAAGGGTGAGCGTACTATTATGTTAAAGAATGAGACTAATGCAACAAGGGTAGTTGAGGTGAATGCAAACTTTGTTCAAGACTTGGATTGGACAAGTGTTGATGGGGACTCAGATATAAATAGTGGTAAAGCATATATGCATAATGTAACAGAGGCTCCTTACGCAGATGATACTTTTTCATTGTATGTACCTATCCCAGAAAATAAAGAGAGTTCTAAGGTGGTAATTTGTCCTAATGCCGATGAGTTTACTGATATTTATCGCGAATGTAATGATGTAGAAACGAGAAATGAAGCGGACGCTGATACTTCAATAGTTTCATACGATGGGCAAGACTACTGGAAGATAGATGGTATGTCGTCAACTGGCGGCTATGCTATGACTGCATTTGCGGCCGAGATTGAGACAGAAAGCTCTTATGCTGAATTGAACTTGGCATATACCTTTACGGTTAATGCTTTAGATAATGAGAATAATATTGATGAAAATTATATTGGAACCGTAACTTTTTCAAGTACAGCTACAGATATAACACTCCCTAGTGATTATACCTTTACAAGCGCAGATGCAGGTTCACATCAATTTACTGCTACCTTTCATGAATTAGGTGTTTTTACAATAACCGTTGAAGATACTCTAGATTCTGAGATTAATTTCACTAGCTCTGATATCACGGTCGTTGAAGATTTAGACGCACTATTCCCTTGCGATTATGCTTGGACTAGGACTTTTGGGAGCGATGATAGCTTTGGTGATACCGGTGAAGAAGTGACGACAGATATTAATGGTAATGTATATGCTACAGGCACATTTAGAGGTGCAAATGTTAACTTCAATACAACAGGCGAGGGTGCTGACGATATACATTCTAGTAATGGAGGTAGTGATGTGTTTGTCACTAAGTATAATCAAGACGGGAGTTACGGCTGGACAAGAACTTTTGGTGGTAATGCCACGGCTGATGTTAGCAAAGCTATTACAACAGATGTTTTTGGTAATATTTATATTACTGGTTACTATTCGGGTACTGATGTGAATTTTAATACCACCGGAAGTGGTAGCCCTGATCTCAAGACTAGTTACAATGGTTTTGGATTAAATGCATATATTCTTAAATATAATGCAGATGGAAGTTATGGCTGGACTAGAACAATAAGTACAACTTCAGTTTCACTTGGGACAGGTCTTAGGGCAGATAGTAATGGTAACTTATACACTGCTGGATATTTCAACGGTTTTAATACGCAGTTTAACACTACAGGTAGTGGCTCTTCAGACATTAAGAGCAGCAGCAATGAAGATGTATTTCTGATTAAGTATAATGCAGACGGAAGTTATGGCTGGACTAGAACAGTTGGCGGAATTAATGGTGATTATGGTACATCGGTGCAAGTAGATGAGTTAGATAATGTCTATTTTACAGGCTATTTTCATTCGGCAGATGTCAATTTTAATTCTACAGGTGTGGGCAGTTCAGATATTAAAGGTAGTAATGGCAATGCTGACATCTTTATTACAAAATATAATGCGGATGGTAGCTATGCTTTTACTAGAACCATTGGGGGTTCAGGGTATGATATCCCCCGTGAAGTCGCTTTTGATAATACTTCAAATTACTATGTAGTAGGTACATTAGGTAGTACTGATGTTAATTTTAATACTACCGGTAGTGGTACTGATGATTTTCACAGTAGCATTGGCGCAACTGATGTTTTTATAATAAAGTACAATGCAGATAACAGTTATGGATGGACTAGAACGATTGGTGGTACAAGTTATGACGATGCGTGGTCTGTTGTTGTTGATAGTGAAGATTCAGTGTATTTTACAGGTGCCTTTGCAGGTGAGAATATTAATTTTAATACTACAGGGAGTGGTACTGATGATTTGAAGACATCAATAACTTCCTCTTATTATGATTTCTTTATTACAAAATATTCTGCTGCAGGTGTATATGTTAGGACGAGAACAATAGGTGGAACTAGTAATGATAGAGCATATGGAGCTGCAATAGATACTGATGATAATCTTTACATCATTGGCAATTTTATTGGGTTAGATGTAAATTTCAATACTACTACTAGAGGTGATGCAGATTATAAAAGTAGTGTAGGAAGTTCAGATGTGTATATTCAGAAATATACCCTTGGTGACAGTGGTTATTGTGGTGTTCCAGAACCGACCCCAACAGCAACTCCGACGGTAACTCCGACGCTCACTCCCATACCCACAGATACCCCATGGGAAGGTAATTGTGATTATTATGGTGCTAAAACTTTTGGTAGTGCTACCGATGATACTGCCTGGGATGTTTACGCAGACGCAGATGACAATATCTATATCACAGGTATTTTCACTGGAGCAGATGTAGATTTTAATCAGTCCGGTGAAGGGCCTGCAGACTTACACTCAAGTAATGGCGGTAATGATATCTTTGTAACTAAATACAATGCCGATAGAAGCTATGCTTGGACGATTACTTTCGGAGGGATTGGTGATGATGGAGGATACGGTGCAAATATTGATATTTTTGGTAACTTATATATCACCGGATACTTCTCAGATACAGTTAATTTTAATAATACGGGGAGTGGTTCTGATGATTTTAAGACAAGCAATGGTGGCGTAGATGTGTTCATTACAAAGCTAAATAGCGATTTATCTTATGCTTGGACATATACTTTTGGTACTGAAGAAAGAGATGTCGGTTTATCTGTGGTTACAAATTCAACTGGTGAGGTATATTTAGGTGGTTATTTCAGCTTCTTAGGTACTAATATGCCTACTGAATTTAACACAACTGGTGCAGGTAGCTCTGATATTAAAACTGCAAATGGAAGCAGTGATGCATTTCTAACAAAATATAATGTGGATGGAAGTTATGGCTGGACGAATACATTTGGCAGCTGGGATTCTGACAATATTTGGAGGGTAGCTATTGACTCAAATGATAATATTTTTATTTCCGGTATTTTCTATGGTGACGGTATAAATTTTAATGGGACAGGTTCTGGTGCTGATGATATTAGAGATAGCAATTCAGCAAGCAGTGATATATTTCTAAGTAAGTATAATGCTGATGATAGCTACGCTTGGACTAGAACAGTGGGAGGTGAGCAGGCGGATTTCGGCTATGGTATTTCAATCGATGCTTCTGATTCCGTTTATGTAACGGGCAACTTTTATAGTGAAAACATAGACTTTAATGGACAAGGTGGGACGCCAGACATCAAAAGCTCTTCTGGTGGTAGAGATATTTTCATTACAAAATATGCAAATAATGGAGATTACCTCTGGACAGAGACATTTGGTAATACGGGTGATGATTTTGGCTGGAGTGCAGTTGCAACGACTGATGCAGTATATCTTAGCGGTCATTTTCAAAGCGCAAGCATTAACTTTAATTCTGCGGGTGAAGATTTACGATTTTCACATGGTGGTTATGATGTATTTATTACAAAACTAGATTTATCTGGAAACTACATTTCAACAAAAGCAATAGGTGGTAGCGGCCTAGACTGGGCATATGGAATGGATGCAGATAGTAATGGAAAAGTCTATCTTTCAGGAAGGTTTGAAGGTACTGATGTAGCTTTTAACAGAAATGGTTTAGGCGATGCTGATCTAAAAACTAGTAATGGTATGAGAGATGCTTTCGTAGTTGAATATTCCGACGGTACAGATACCGGTTATTGTGATGTACCAACACCAACGCAAACTGAGACACCTACGCTAACGCCTACCATGACACCAACCGTTACTCCTACTAATACTCCTACGTTCACACCCACTGTAACTGTAACATCTACGATAACTTCAACGGTTACTCCTACCGTAACGGCAACAAGAGCTCCGACTGTTACCAATACGCCTGCGGTTACAATAACACCAACTGTAACCACGACTCCAATTGTGACAATTGTTGAGCTTCCAGAGATATTAGAGATTTATGATGTGCAAATTACTCAAATAAATAATGCGGTGCAGATTTGTTGGAAGACAACTAGGCCTGCAACTGGATCAATTTCCTTTGGAATCAGCGAAGATAATTTAAACCTTAACACCAATTTAACCAATGAGCCCACATTCTCGAATTGTCAGGCACTAACAGTAGATACAAATGTAGTTAATCACTATTTTGAAATTGCTGCTTACGGCACAGATGGTCAGAGTGCAAAACATAAAGGTACTTTCCAAATTATTATTACGGATTTGCCAGTCACAGGAGATATTTGCAGAGTAGATACCCCAGTTGTAACCGGTTCAACTAATTCAGGATACAGAATATCTTTTAATACAGCCAATAATGATAGTGTTACCTGTACCATAAGTTATGGCAAAGATGTTTACAATTTGATCACTGATGGAGAAATCATCTTGCGAGATGCCGAAGAATTCTCAACATTCATTCCTGCGAATAAAATACCTCAAGAGAGTAGTTTACAGTATCAGATTGTCTGTAGAGCTGTAGATAAAGAGTGTTCATTTACCGGTAATATTGCTTTAGATTGGCCAAAGAATGATGTTGGCGAAAATTTATTAATTACAATTTTAGGCCCGCAATTTGAAGAGGTAGCGGTACAACTAGGCGAAATTGCTACTTCAACACCTGCAAAAACAGCTGCTATCGGAATGGTTGGTATTGCAGCAACTTCATTTCTGATAACTAATCCACAGATATTCTTAATGGGAATGGTCTGGGTATATCGTCGTCCTAAGAATAAAAGATTTGGTTTAGTTTACGATATTATTTCTAAAGATGTGCTTCCATTTGCGGTCATTAGACTACTTGATCCAATCTCGTTAAGAACGAGATTTGAAACAGTTTCTGATCTTCAAGGTCGCTATCATTTAGTGGCAAACGAAGGCAAGTTCTTATTAGAAGTTGAACAAGATGGTTACGCAAAGTATAGTTTACCTCTTACTGTTGCCGCTAATGAGTTGCAAGTGACTACTAGCATTGGTTTAAGTAAGCTTGGCGCAAATGTAGTTAGTAAAATACAATACCGTAAGATTTTAAATAAGCTAAATAAATATGTTTTTAGCTTCGGATTCATATTCTCTTTAGCCATGATGTTGTTAAACTTTCACATTATCAACCTCATAATTGTTGCCATATACCTGGTGCAAATTGCAATACTTGCTTTGCAAAAACCTGCTAATAACTGGGGACAAGTAATTAATGATATGACCGGTAAGCCACTTAAAGGTGTTTTTGCAAGTATCCTTGATATTCGAGAGCAAAGACAAGTTGATATTCGTATGAGTGATAATCAAGGAAGGTTTGGCTTTATCTTAGATAAGAAAAGCTACTTGCTTAAGATTGATATGGCAGGCTACAAGGTGTCTCAAATTAATCAGAATTGGGAAAGTAAGGTGCTAACAACGGGAGAAGTCGTTTACCAAATTCCAGAAGGAGACGTAGCAAATTTAGCAGTAAGGATGGAAGTAGATTTAAAAGCAGCACAGGCAGATAATGCTACACCTGTTCAAAAGTTTGGAAATGTTGCTTTAGGCGCAAATTAACATGCAAATTAAACGCTACTTACAATTTTGGAATAGCCTATTAAAAAATCAGAAGCTAATCGATCAACACTACAAAAGCATTTATGAAATTGATTATCAGCAGCTCAGAGAGTACCATGACTTAGTGATTTTCGACTACGATGATACTCTTACATGCATGCATGGTGATTTGCCAGACGCGACTTTAACGCTATTAAAACATATTCAGAGCTTAGGATTCAAAGTGGGGGTTGTTTCTAATTGTATGTATGCTCGTTTTTTAAAACTGCAAAAAGTATTTTCTAAGCTAGATATTTTTATATCTCCTAATAGAAACAAACCATCACCAGAAGGATTTATTAATGTGTCTGAACATTATGCTATTCCTTTAAATAAAGCCGTTTCAATAGGAGATAGGTTGGGGACAGAGTGTTATGGCTCCTCTCTGGCAGGAGTTAAAACGATATATTTAATAGATAAATATTCGACAATGTTTAAGTGTAATACATCTTTTCCGCCATTAAATTGGCTAGATAAACTTGAAAGAAGAATTTATTTTGGTAATGATAAATGATTTAATTTGTAGTCTTTAGGTTCTATTTCTGCGAGTTAATAAATTGTAGTTGATTTCGTAAATATAACCCACTTACTAATAAAAACAAGCCTAACAATAATGGTCGAATATCGTCACCAATTGCCGTTTTTGGTATTACTTTGGTAGGGGCAAGAGAAGATGAAATTTGAGGTCGTGTGGTTTGTGTTGAAATAGTAGTTATGGGAATACTTGCTGTACTTGTAGTCGGAACGATGACTGAAGTGGTCGGTACAATAGTTGAGGCAGTTGGCAATAATCCTTTAGCTGAATTGTCATAATATTCAATTGGATAATCAGTTGAAACTTTAATTACTATTTGAGAATCACTCAAGGTGGATTCGATTCCGCCCCTATTAGCATCAAAACATCTTACAAATGTTAATAACTTACTATTTTCTCTGTCAAAAGCAGTTAAATTACTGGGATTTAAGTAATAATCTGTGTTAAGTGTATAGCTACCGTTAGTGGCGATGTAGTCCATCGAGGCAAGGCTATTTGCAGTTTCATTATAAAGATGAGAGTAAACTATGCAAGGGCTAGTAACGGGCTCGATTTTACCAGTAATTGGTAAATTTTCGAATGGTGTAGTATCAAGGTTGAGTGTTGTTAGTTCGTATGGTTTTCCTCCATTATCATATACAGTTCCATTAATTAAAAAGTGAAAATAATAAACTGAGTTTGATTTTAAACCTGTAACATTAAAGAAATGAAGATTCCCCTTATAGTCAGAGCCATTAGCATCATAGAAGACTTTAGAAATGTCATCGGCCTTTTCGCCTAACAATAGCGTGGCTGATGCATCAGTTGCGCTAGTTTCAAAGGCAATACTAAACCTACTATTCCAGAGGTTGCCAACAACGATTTGTTTTGGCTCATATGCAACATTCGCCTTTGAGAAAGGATTAACACCGGTATTGATTAAATGAAGAGTAATTATTATTCCAACAATTAGTAATACTACAAGAGCCAAAGATAATATATCACGATGCCTATTATTCATTCTACTTTTAATTCTGTAAATTTTGGTTTATATTTATTATGTATTTATATTGATAGATTTGCAAATTTTGTTAGGAAAAACAGATTTTAATTAAGAAATTTTCATGACTCTACAAGTAAGAAGTGCATTACATAAAATTATTATTATTTTGTTAATAGTAATTATTGCGTTAGCGACGGTATTATTTTTGGTGAGTAAGAATAACGTTAAGAATGTGAAAATTACTAATGTTACAGGGAAATCGGCCTCAATAACTTGGGAAACCACAACACCGGAATTAACGAAATTGACAATTCAATCTGAGGGATATTATAAAATAATTGAAAAGGATGATAGAGATGAAGATGACACACAAACAAAGAGAATGACACACATTGTTACTCTTAATGATTTAAAACCGGAATCGAAATATAGTTTTATTATTCATCCAATAGTAATTATTAATAGACAGAGAGAGGTTGAATTTAGCACTACTGCAGTAAGCGAACATATTGATAACCCTCAGCCAATATATGGGAGAGTAACATTAGCAGAGGGAAACGATTATAGCGATATTCTTGTACATTTTAAAGTAAACACTGAGAGACAAGCTACAGAATCTGCAGAGTATTCAGTTGCGGTTAACAAAGATGGGAATTGGGCGATTGAAATTACTTCAATTAGAGATGAGATTGGAGCAATGTTTTTTAATCTAAGTGAAGTTACTGCTCTGATTGAGAATAGTTCGCAATCAACTATGGCCGCTGTCTTAGGAGACACATCTTGGGATGAAAATATTACACCAGAGGGGGCCATATCGAACAATTACATTGAATTAATTACAACTAACGGAATAGTTCACAATGAGTTATATATTCCTATAAATGAGTATTTGAAAAATACCATTTTTTCTTCATTTTTAGACAATAAAAATCAACAAAAAGTATTAGGAGAAGATAATATTGTTGCTTACGACCCTGATGAGAGAACTAAACAATGTACTGCTTATGGTTTTAACGAAAACGTTATTTGTACTAATACTGAATGCCCAAGAGATCGAGCATGCGCAGCTAATCATTTAAATAATAAAAATGTAGAAAAGTGCAGAGCTATTGGAATTGAAAATATGATACTTGATTGTTGTGCTGCAGGTGCAGAAATTAAAGGTGATTCTTGTGTTGTTGAGCCCAAAAAAGAATATTGTGATGCATACGGATATGAGGACAATAAAGATAAACTTTGCAATAATCAACTATGTGGTATGAATAGAGAATGTAAGACTTATGAATTAGAGAATGCAGATAAAACTAAATGTTTAGCAAACGGTACTCAGAACATTATTAATGATTGCTGTGCAGAGGGGCAAATAGTGAAGAATAATAGATGTGAGGATAAACCGGAAAATACAAAACGCCCCACTGTAAAACCACCAACATCAACAGTGTCTCCATCAAAGACGATAAGTCCTGATAATGGAGATGGTTCAGTTGCTTGTAAAATATTTCATAGGAACAATAATCAAGCAGATTTGCAAAATATGATGAATGAAGTGAGTCAATATATTTCAACAAATTTTAACGTAAATTATATTAATATTCCTGTAAATTTAATAGAAGGAAGCTCTGGTGGTTGTTTTTTACAAAGTGACGTTATTCAATGTTATAGACCACAGTCTAATCAACGTTGGTTAAATAATAAACTGTTATTTCATGAGGCTATGCATTATTACAAAGCAGCCCAAGGAATAGACAATCCTGATGCGTTAAGCGAATTGATGGCTTCAATATTAGAAACATATTATGTTAATGAAAATGAAATAAGTTGCCCAGGGGGATTGTATAAATTTTATACTATCTCTAATCCTAATATTGGTTTTACTGCAAATGAAATTCTTA
This sequence comes from uncultured bacterium, assembly GCA_937889205.1. Taxonomy (GTDB): domain Bacteria; phylum Patescibacteriota; class Dojkabacteria; order B142; family OLB20; genus CALARN01. Next base: position 5,913 of record CALARN010000106.1, on the reverse strand, counting down.
TAAAATCTGGGCTTCCGATAACAGATTTAGTGGCATTTGCAATTTACGGGAGAACAGATGTGTTTAATGAAAAGATTGTTCGAAGAATTGATACAGGTGGTTGGAAATTCGAGCATTTGTATTGTAATGGTTATGCTGGATGGAATAATCAAATACTTAATCCAAACAACTGTTCAGATCAGCCTAGGCAAGTAGCTAGCACAATTAACGTAATTGCTAAACCAATAATAAATACTAATAATATAAATGATATTAATAATGGTAATTATCGTTTAGCTTTAACATACAAAACATTAAAATATGGGAATACTCTTACTAACAAAACAACCACTCTGAAAATTGACCCTAATGTTAATCAAATTGATGCTTATAAATTAGGGGAAATCGCATTAAGTCAACTTTACATTGACAAGAATGATGATAGTACTAATTTAATAATTAATTTATTTTCTGAAAAAGTAACAAATGAATCTTGTGATAGTGAAATAATTGACATTGAAAATTTTAGTGATGGCCAAGAATATGTTATTGATCTAACATCATTATCATGCGATTACAAATTTGATATTAAACAGCCAATTGGTGGTGAATGTAAGGTTGATGATATTATTCAAACCGGGATTATGGCACCTTGGGAAAATGTCGACGGGGCTTATAAATCGCAAGGGTACAGTGAAAGTCATAAAGCGTTAGATATCGCTACACAAAAAAAAGGACAACCTTTAGTAGCCGCTGGTGGTGGAATTGTAAAATATGTGAGATCTGGTGATGTCAAAGATAGCATTTTTTTTGAAAAACAAGCTGCTAATGGCAAATGTTTTTCAATTAACGATAAATATTGTGTTTGTGATTGGTGTAATATGGGTGAGGTACGCGCAGGCGAGAATGCCATCAAAGGGTGCGCTAATTATGGTTGTATAAGCAGAGCCGAGGAACTTAGAGGAAGAGGAAATGTAATAAATTGGGGAGTTGCAGGGGGTTTAGACGTCAAGTATGGTAATGTTGTAGTAATTGAACATGAAAAAAGCGAAACTGTATACGCTCATTTAGAAGAGGTAACAGTTAAACCTGGAGATTGTGTTAAAGCGGGAGATATTATTGGCACGTTAGGAAATACCGGTTCATCCTCTTCTGAACATATTCATTTTGAAATTAGAGCAAAGGGAGGGGCGAATCCTACCAATCCAGATGGATTCAAATGTATCGGAAGTAAGTGCAGTTTTGCACAAAACATTGCTAATACTAATTATCCTAATATATTGGGTGAAGAATCGGAGCAACATGCGATATTTAATACTGACTACGATATTAGTAAATCGACTTCGTCATTTGGAAAAGGTATTTTTTCTTCAACATCAACATTGTTAAATATTGATAGACTGGTTGTTAGTAACGATGCCTTTATCCCTGAATTTTTTATCGATAATAACAATAATTCAAGACATGACAATGATGAAACAGTGATTGATGCTAGATACTTAAGTATTGATTTTAATAAAAATCAAGCGATTGAAGATATCAACCTCAATCCTAGTTGGAAATTAATATCTTTCAATGCTGTTAATTCTGAAATTAAAACCACGGAAGATTTGGCCAGACAAGCAAGTTTATCAGGTATCAAGACCGAACTTGCGTCATATTTAACAGATAAATGGGATATTGCTGCGTTAAAAGAAACTGGTAGTTTCGATGAATTTTATGGCAATTATTTTTCGTTGCAACCAGGCGATGCATATTTTGTGAGATCAGATATCGATTCTACCTACTACAACACAGGAGAAATAATTAAAAATATTAATAAAGAATTAGAACTTAATTCAGGATGGAATTTTTTTGCATTTAGTCAAGATGTATTAGATGCATCGAATGTGACATCTTATATTGTACTGGATAAATGTAAACAAGCTGGTCTAGTATGCAGTATGTTTGCTGGATACAATGGCCAGTTAGAAGATGCAGTGGTAGTTAAGGATATATATTATGGAAGAGATTATGAACTTAAAGCAAATACTGGTTATATTATCAAAGTAGAGAATAGTGGAGGGAAATTACTCTTTTGAAAATTCTAACTATTGAAAATATTAGAGAGGTACATCTTTTTCTAATTCAATGTACTCGTCAGCCACCAAGGTCTTTGTAATTTGAGATATTGATGAGTCATCGTCCGAATTTGTATAGTCGACATAAGCATCACCCATTGCAAAATGCGAGCCCTTTGTAATTTCTTGATTAGCAGAGGTATCGATTTTCTTTTCGTTATTATCTGTCAGTGTAAAGTCTTTGCGGACTTTATATATATACTTTTTGATAATTTCTCGTTTAAAATGTATTGCTGCAGATTCATTATAGGGGCATCTACCTATGTATTATATCATATTTTAGGGATTATTTTAAGCCTTGTTTAACAAAGACCTTTTAGCTCTTCTTATATATTAAATCGACTTTCTTTTTAAGTTGATAAATTTCATTTCCACCAATTAGAATTGCTAGAAATCCGATGATAAAGCTAAAAGCACCAAGATCATCAAAGATACTGGTATCTGGAAGATTAGAAGTCCCAAGTACCTCTGCGCTAATTCCGTATGAAGCATTATTAACTGCTGTTAGTAAGTTATTTGGACCAGAGGCTAGAATTGATTGCGAGGTGGTTTCTGTTGTAAAAGGTATCGTAAAGTTTGCCGTCCCTGTTTCTCTAGCTGTAAATCTGATAGTTGCAAAGACTCCATTGCTGCCATTGTATGGCGTACCGTCAGTAGGAATTGCTCTAGATATTGTGAGATAGTTACTACTGATGCCTTGGTTACTGCCCACCGCATTTGTAAAAATTGGACCGGGAGTAATACTGACAATTGTAACTTTAGTAGGATCATAATTGACTCTTACATCTGCTGAAATTATTCCTACACCTTCTGTATTTACAAGTATTTGCATATCATAAGCTTTGCCAGCTGTTAATGCGGCAGTCGAGGGGCTTAATGATAGTGTGGCAGCTTCACTATTTTGATGAAAAAATAAAGGAAAAACTAATACGACTGCTAAAGTCATAAAGAATTTCGTAGTTTTTAATAAGCTCATTTGCGGGCAAATAATAATTAATTAATAGTAAAAGAAATATTGTTCACAATTCCTAACATGTCTTCTCCGGAATTATTCTCTACAACATTAGATTCTGTTGTTTGGAATGGAATATAGTCAAAAGCAAGGTCTGCTTGACCTGTAGCCAAGAATTTTAATGTCATTTCTGCTAGTAAATACTCACCCCGAACAGAATCACCGATATCTTTTAAACCAGATATTTTAATAACTCCTGCTTCGGCTTTTGCTAAAGGATAATTTTCAAAAGTATCGGTAGTAGTAATGTTGCTTACTTCAACTAATTCTTCAGGGTAATTAACTATTGCATCAAAACCTACAATATTCCACTGTTTAGTATCGAGTTTTAACTGCAGGGTGATTTCATCACCCACCTGATAAGTAACTTTTGTAGAATCTGTATCTAAGCTCAATATTGCGTTTCTACTTTTAAAAGTAAAGTCGTTATCGTTATTTACTATATTGTCTTTATTGATATTGTTACTTGTATTAAATGTATCAGGTAAGTATGTTGCTAAAGCGATTCCTAAACCAAATAAAACTAATAATACCAAAATGATTAGTAAGGGCAAATATTTTTTTACCATGTCCATGATATTCCAAAATTAGAAAAGAACTCGCCTGATTGGCCATAGTTTTGGTAGAGTATGGCATAGTCAATTGCATTTATTACACCATCTTTATTTAAATCCCCCATCCCTGTTAATCCATAGTTACCTACAAATAGACTATAGTCAATAGCGTTAATGACATCATCGTTGTTTAAATCACCCCCTACAAAATCTTTATTAATTGCTAAGTCATTTTCACCCGTTTCAATGCTCCAGGTTCCAAATTGTGATAAATAGTATTGAGGTTTGAAATAAATATCATAATCACCTTCATCAGTTAAAGTAGTATTTATAGTTGCGCTACCATTGCTATTTGTTGTTCCAGAACTTTTACTAGTGTCACCGCTGCCATCTTCAACAAATACTACCTGTATTGCTGTGCTATTATCTGTGGCAAATTGAAGGTTAACTTCTAAAGCAACTGAAATTGTCGATGGTGGGTCAATTGGTGGTTCTTCTTGGGCACAGATTGGAGTAACTCTGGCTGTACTACTACATCTTCCAAGCTGATCCATTTCGGTTGCTTGTAATGCAGCCGTAACTTGTTCACAATCATCACTAGTTAATCCATTTGTACCGATAAGGTCTGTACAGGCGGAATTTACATGATTATACATATTATTAAAGTTAGAGGTACTAGTTGTATATACAGTCAGTGCTCTGTAGAGAATTCTTTCCATTTTATCTCTACCAATGCCGCTAATACTGCAACCATTAAAATCTCCCCCTGTTGCCATAAGATAAGCTGCGTGTGAAAATACGGTTGCGTTCAAGTGCACGCCACCGTTATCTTGTTCTCCGCAGTATAGTGTTGGACTATAGAATCTATCGGGATATGGTAAACCAGTTCCATACTCAAAATCACCAGGAGTACTAAGACTTCTGGTTCCATCGCGTCCTCCCATATCAGCGGGATCAACACCTTCACCAATTAACCATGCCGTGGTGCCATCGGCAATATCATTTGTTCCAAGAGATTCAAATTCAACGGCTGTTCCGAAAATATCTGAGAAACTCTCGTTTAATGCTCCTGATTGATATGAATATGTTAGACTATCGGGAACCGAAAAATGCGTAACAGCATGTTGGTATTCGTGTGCAAGTATATCAAGATCAACCAACCCTTGACAGAAAAAAATCATTGAATTTTCCGGACTAAAAAAAGCATTAGGACACATTGGATCAAGTGGATCGTCTACCTCTTCAAAATGAGTTATCGCTATTGTATCGGCACTAGGTGAATCCACCGTACCGTTACCTAAGCCTCCAAGAGTATTGGCTCCACTACGACCTAATTTATTAAGATAGTAATTATGTGTAGCACCAGTAAAATCGTAAGCTGAGTCGGTATCTGGGTAAACCTCACCAGGGGGGATTCCTCTTTGGGGTTGTCCTTCTACTCTACCATATATATAAGTACCGCTATCATAATAGTAATAACATTCACCATCCCCATATGAACAATCAGCAATACGACGGTTAATCGATAAAATGTGAGGGATGTGTTTTAATGAGTTACCAGAAGTTGCATTTATGTAGAAAGAATCGTCAATACTCTTTTCTTTAATGATTCTCACTTTCCAAGCTAAGTAAACACTATTATCACTATTATTATTTATCAAGCCTGCGTTAAAGTATCCAAGTTCTGACTCTGCAGTTAATCCATTTTTATCTTCAATAAATCCGAATAAACTTTCAAAAGCTAAAATTGCTTGATTTTGTGCAGTAGATTTACTAATTGTTGCCGTTGTTGTTAAGTTAATATTTGGTATAGTTTTGCCGGTAAAGGTTTTTACTCTGTTTTGATTATCAAAATGCAAAGATGTTTGTGCTCCAAAAACTGGTAGCCCGTTATATTTTTGCTGATAAACAAATCTAGTCATGCCTAAAGAGTCGGTTGTCTTCTTGATTAATTCTAAGTCAGTGCTTGGGTTAGTAATGCCCATATATACAGCATATTGCTGGTTAAAGTTATTCGCTAACTGATCAATATCTCCAATTGCTTGGGGTTCCATTTTATTACTTGAATAGTCCCAAGAAAGATGAGTAAGTGTATTATTGCCATAATCTACGTCATAGGTGGCATTATTTCCAATAATGTTCTTAAAGCTTTGCTCTAAAGCACTGCTGTTAAATAAAGGCTTAGTAGTTTCTTCTCCGGCTACCTTTGGTTGTCTATAATAATCGGAATTGGGTTTTTGGATGCTTA
>CALARN010000105.1 GCA_937889205.1 uncultured bacterium | reverse complement strand
AATGTCTGAGCCTGCCCCTACGCCACCACTAATTGCAATTGCATCAACGCCATTTAATGCTGCGGCATATGCTCCAATATATTTCTGAATGCGATAGACATACATTTCAATTGCTAATTTTGCCCGTTCGTTACCACTCTTTGAGTCTGCAAGTAATGTTCGCATATCTGCAGTGTAGCCAGATATGCCAAGTAAGCCGCTAGATTTATTACCGATGGTTTCCATTTGCGCATCAGAAAAACTAGTCTTATCTTGAATATATTTGATTGCTCCATCGTCCACATCTCCTGAGCGAGTTGCCATCATTAATCCCTCTTGCGGAGTAAAGCCCATAGAGGTATCTACTGCAGTGCAATTATTTATTGCGGTAATGCTTGCGCCCCCACCCAGCTGACAAGTAATCACTTTTAAAGCTGTCGGTTCAAGCCTTCGTAGTTCTGAGGCTATATATTGATGTGCAATTCCATGAAATCCATATTTCCTCACCCCATAATGAGTGTAATACTCATAGGGTAGACCATACATATATGCTTTAGGGGCAAGATCTTTAAAAAAGGCGGTGTCAAAAACTGCATAAATAGGGTGCTTACTGAAGACCTCTTTGAATTTGTTAATCAGTGTAATAGTTCTTGGATTATGTAACGGTGCCAGATGTGAAAATTCTGCTAACTTTGAAATAGTGGGTTCGTCTAATAGTGTAGGTGCTACAAATTTATCTGCGCCATGCACCACACGAAATCCAATAATATCGATAGCATGCGCTGCGACCTCTCTTTTAATTAGCATGGCAGCATTATCAAATTCGTTCTTGGTTATATCCCAAATAAATTTCTCGTTGTTCTTTAGTAACTTGCTAACATATTTACCATTTTCATTATCTAATTCACCTGCGAGCAAAACTTGCTCATTATCTGTGAATAGCTTGTATTTTATGGTAACGCTTCCGGCGTTAACAATTAGTATATTCAATGCTAGGCTAGTAATTTTAGATCAGAAACTTCAGCCAAGTCTTTGCCATGTTCTGCGATATATGCTTCGTGTTTTGCAAGTAAATCTTGTACTATTTTTAATATTTCTTGAAATTTGTGTTCAAAGTCAGGGTGGGTCTCTCGATACTGTGCTGCAGCATCTAATGCTAATTGATATCTACTCATCTTGTTTAAAACTAGCATGTCAAAAGGGGTAGTTGTTGTGCCTTTTTCAGCATATCCATAAAGCTTGATTCTTGTACTTGCAGGATTAGCAAAAAGTAAAGACTTAATGTCTTCTGGGTAGCCATGATACGCCCAAATGATTGGCTTGTTACTTGTAAAGTAATGGTTGAAAAGGGCATTACTATTTTTACCGGGCGCACTTAAATCACCAATATTAAAGTTTGATATTTCAGTAACACTCACGAATCTAGTCTTTACTTCAGGGGCCCATTGTTCTAATAATTTGATCGCTGCTAATACTTCTATTGTCATATAGTCTCCGGTTGCTGCCATGACTACATCTGGGTCTTTGGCGCCATTTGAGGCACCATCCCAGATACCGATTCCATCTTTCATTTGATAACCACATTCCTGCATAGTTAAGTATTGTGGCATATCATGTTTACCTGCAACTATCACATTTACCATGTTGCGACTGTTAAGGCATTGTTCCATAGTTTTAATAAGCATGTTGGCATCAACAGGGTAGTGAATATCTACATGCTTTGAATTGTTATCCATCAAAGAACTGACAAAACCGGGGTTCTGGTGAGATAAGCCATTATGCTCTTGTCTCCAAGTTGCGCTTGTAATGATGAAATTTAATGATGGCACTGCTTTTCTCCAGTAAATGCGATTTTTTTGTTTAATAAATTTGAGATATTGATCAACCATCGAAGCTGCAATCATCATAAATGCCTCATAGGTAACTAAGATTGAGTGTCTGCCAGTTAAGGTGTATCCTTGCATCCAGGCGGTGAGAATGTTTTCAGACAAGATTTCCATGACTCTACCATCAGGGCCAATTTTTTCTGAGCCTTTTGGTGTGGGCCACATATAGCATCTTTCAGTTACATTGAACAGTGAGCCGAGTCTATTCGAAATACTTTCATCAGGAGACATCAGCCTAAAGCTTTGACGATTGTTACTGACCACTTCCTCTAGGTATTTGCTTAATTCAATTAGGTTAGCTGCCTTGTGAGACGCGGGTTTACCGATCTCTACTTCGAACTTCTTAGGGTCTGGTAATACTAATTTAGCAACCTCCTCACCATTTGCTGCTTTGTTTTTACCCATGCGTAAATGAGCCTCTGGAACAAGCGACAGAATCTCACTAATTGGCTCTCCGTTTTCAGTTATTAATTCGCTAATGTTATAACTTTCTAACCATTGTTTTAATGCAGCAAATTCTGCATCTTCAGTTAGAGTGTGCTCTAAAGGTACACCGTGTGAGTAGAAGCTGTCTTCAATCATTTTTCCGTTAACTTCTTTTGGACCAGTCCAGCCCTTTTTGCTAATTAATAGGATGACTGGCCATGCAGGTTTATCGATAATGCCATGCTCTCGCGCTTGAGTCTGTATGGTCTTAATTTTTTGATAAGCTTCTTCTAAAGCGTAAATCATTGGCTCAAACAGGAAGTCACCTTCAACAATAATGGGGTGATAGCCATAGCCTTTGTAAAGCTGGCATAGCTCTTCATTTGACATAGTACCAAATATTGATGGGCCAGAAATTTTGAATTTATTAATATGCACTATAGGTAATACAGCGCCGTCATTTTTAGGGTTTAAAAACTTATTAGAATGCCATGATGCAGCTGTGGTGGCAGTTTCAGCCTCGCCATCGCCAACAATGCAAGCAACTAATAAATCAGGATTATCAAATGCTGCTCCAAATGCATATGCGAGTGCATAACCAAGCTCGCCACCTTCTAGAATCACACCCGGAGTTTCAGGATTGGCATGAGAAGGGAATTGTCTCGGCCAAGAAAAGTTTTTTGACAACTTGCCCATGGCGTATTTACCCCATTTGTAATCAGGGTAATAATCACCCAATGTACCTTCAATGTAGAGGTTTGCTAGTAAAGCTGGGTAGCCATGCCCGGGGCCTGTTATCAGCATCGTTTCTTGCTGATGTCTTTTTATTAAGAGATTTAGATTTGCATAAATGAAATTAATACCGGGAACTGTTCCCCAATGGCCAAGTACCCTTTCTTTAAGATGCTCTCGCTTCAGCTCAGATTCTAAGAGATAGTTGTCTTTCAAATACATTTGTGTAGTTGATAGGTAGTTTGCTAGGCGCAAATACTTTGTAAGTGAAAGCAATACTTGAGGATTGATTAAATCGTTTGTTTGGGCAGACATATTATTACGACATGAAATATATACTAATTTTGCCAATTTTAAGAGCATATTGCAATATAAACCGTACATTTTTGCATTTTCTTGTT
>CALARN010000104.1 GCA_937889205.1 uncultured bacterium | reverse complement strand
CTAAAATTCCCTGTAAAGTCTTATCTATTGTCGTATAAATAGTTGAACCAGGTTTTGATTCAACCACATCAGAACCGGCTAAAGCAATCGGGTTACCGAAAGGGTCAAGTTCATCAGACTCAATTCCCTCAATTGGCCTTAAAGAGCCATCCCAGTATTGCTCAAGCCCCCACACGCCTTTACCTTCGTTATCGTACTGTCCTACATATCCTAATACTTGGCTAGCTAGCCCGCCTTCAGGGTAAGTTCTCTTGTTTAAATACTCAAACTGTACTCCTTTTAAACTCGCGTTAGTATCAGTCTTTAATGCTAAAATTGCGTTCTTCTGCTCGTTAGTAACTTTATTTGCAATTTTAATCCATAGTGCTTTGGTGTTAAATTTCTCGAGAATCGTTGCAGGCTCTACTTCAATTACTTTACTCACTTTCTCAACTAGTTCTGCTCGTGTTTGAGTCCCATTTTTTTCTGCATGCTCTAGCTCAGGAACCCAGACGAATGCATCATATCTGGGCTCTGAGTAGGCAAGAGTAGATCCGTCGGCAGCTAAAATGCTACCTCTCACAGAAGGTATCTTCACATCTTGAAAACGGGAATTAGCAATGGCTACAAAGCGTTCACTATCGAACAATTGCCATCTTGACATCAGTGCAACTATCGCTAAAGAGGCAGTAAAAAAAGCGATAAGTACGAATCTGATATTCTTAGATTGTATTGGTGATATAAAAACCATAAACTAATTTTGAGCCGCAACATTAAATTCTTCAGGATCAATTACAGATATTCTCTTGGCTTCTACTTGTGCCCTAGTTTCTAAACCCGAAAGCACAACTTGATTAGATCTTAACTCTAGAACCTGTGCTTTAAGCATCTCATTTTCGACACGAATGGCTTTTTGTTCATTACGGATATTGCTTAGTTCCTCACCCTTAGTACCAACATTGGTCAACAGATATAACTGCATGATTACAAAAATTGCTGCAAGGGTTGTGATTGATAAAGAAACGATTCTGTTTTTTAAGTACGAGAAGTAATTGGCCTCCATAGTGCAATAAAAATAGTTAGTTAAAGTGCAAAGTATAACTTTTTATTAAATTTTTTCGATTACTCTTAATTTCGCGCTGTGACTTCTAGTATTACTAGTTAGCTCAGCGTCATCTGGTTTTAGTAACTTATGTATATATTCTGCCTTCTTTTCAGTAACCAAATCGCGAAATACATTTTTCACAATTCGGTCTTCACCTGAGTGAAAAGTAATCACACTCAATCTACCCCCCGAGGAAAGTGTTTCAAAAGCCTGGGGCAGAAATACTCTCAAACTGTTTAATTCATCATTAACAGCTATGCGTAAGGCTTGAAACACTTTCGCTTCAGGGTGTCTATTCGCGCCAATGCGTGAATCTGAAGGCACAATTTTCTGAACAATCCCTTTCAAATCAGCAACTGTCTTAATTAGTTTTTTCTGTCTACTTTTAATAATTAAGCGTGCTAATTTGCTAGCAAAATCAACATCTCCCAGTTTTAGAAATAGGTCTTCTAATTCTTTTTGATAAAGACCATTAACCAAATCTGCTGCCGTTACTCGTAAAGAGGGGTCCATTCTCATATCTAACTTGCCTTTAGTTAAATAACTAAAACCTCTTTGCTGGTCTAGCAACTGATCTGTAGAAATACCTAAATCGGTCAATATACCATCTACTTTATTAATTTTGAGTCTCTGTAAATTTTCTTGCAATGCGGCGAAATTAATTTGCAAAAGTAAGATACGTAAATCTTCTTTGACTAATACTCTTGCATTTTGATTAACTTCGACAACAAAACCCGCTTTTACAAGCTCTGTCTCAAAATTCTTAATAGGTTTAGGATCGCGGTCACAAACTACTAACACACCCTTGTTTTGCATTTGCTGCATTATTGATTTGGCATGTCCCGCGCCACCTAAAGTAGTATCTATATAAACACCGTTTGGTCTAATGTTTAATGATGCTATGGATTTTTGTAAAAGAACGCTAATATGTTTAGTTTTTTCCATAATTGTTTGTTTCTTGTAACAACTGTTCGGCAATGTCTGGGGCAGTGGTAATTAATTTATTTAATTTTGTCTCCCACTTACTCTTTGACCAAATTTCAACCCAATCACTAATTCCAATAAACTGAACATCTTCTTCAATCTCAGCATATGCTTTCAAACCATTGGGTAATACAAATCTACCCTGACTATCAATGTCTAGTTCGAAAGCTCCACCAAGAATAAATCTCTTGGTATCTCTAATTGATAGCGATAATACAGATCGAGAAGCTATCACTTTCTCTAAATCGGCCCACCTTGACTTGTCTAATAGGATCAAACAACCCTCGTATCCCCTAGACAAAACCAAGCCTTCATTAAATTCATCCCGAAATTTCTTCGGAATGGCAAGCCTGTTCTTGTCTGTTAACTTGCCTTCGTATTCACCTATCAACATGGTGGCGAAAAATGATGATGTAGAAGTATATGAAGCAGTGTAGCAAAGCAAAAATATTTAATAGTGCAGACAAAAATGTTTTATTACATTTTATGAGTTATTTTGTTTTCACCACTTATCACCACCTGACACCACTATAAAACATAAAAAATAATTGTGCAAGAGAAAAATACAAAAAAAATCAGCAGATTTGCTGGAAGAATTTATACAATACTACTAACTTACTAGGAAGATAGCTGAAGCCAAATGAAGACTTTATAGAATTTTCTAATAAATTTTCTACACAGTTATCCAAGTACCTTGATAATAGAACCACCCTAGGACTAAAAATGAGATTACAAAGCCAAAATATACAAACCAGCGTAAAAATTTATATTTGTTGATTACAAAGCCCAGAACAAGGTAGAGTGGAAAAGCCACTGCTGCGTATCTACCCATGGCTAGCAAGGTTCCAGCCGTCATAGGCACAATTATCCAAAGCAAAAGATTATTTAACGACATTTTTAATAGCTTTGTTTTGACGCTATAAGCGAAAAGCGCTAGCGACATAAAGACAACAGTTAAGTTCATAAGATGTGTAATCCAAGAGCCTTCCATTCTTTTATCAATTAAGGCAAAGAAAATTGCAAAAATTGGGTTTAAGCCAAGCACCGGCTTATCCCAATACTGTTGAATATTTATGAAAGCCAACGAATCACCAACTTGAGAATTAAGAAAGTACATGAATGTAAGAAGTCCCAAAGGTACTAATATCAATGCAAGTAATAATGTTTTGTTTTGCCATAGCTTTGTAAAAATATTTCGAAAAGTTACATGGTTTTTGCTTTCAAGCCATACTAAAAACAATGGGATAACAAAAAGTACACCTGTATTCCTACTTGCAGAAAGTAACAAACCCACTAAACCGGCAGCAAGATATTTCTTTTCTAATGCTAAAGAATATCCCGCTAGTAATAGAAAAATAAATATACTCTCAGTCATCACCCCGGAAAAGATATAACTGAAGGGGAAAAAAGCATACAGAAATAAAGACTTCCACGCCACACTACTATCTTGAAACAACTTTTTTGCAAGTCGAAATAGTAATAACCCGGCAGCAAAAAAACAAAGATTTGAAACAATCAATCCTGCATAACGATAGTCTATTTGTAGTAAATCTCCTACAGTTTTTGAAACCGTTGGATACAAGGGGAAAAATGCTACATTTTTTTGACAAAGCCCCAACCCTTGATGACATTTTGGGTCAGTAGGGGGTAAATCAGGCAATGAATTATCATAACCATGCTCCATAATTTTTGTATACCATCCACCATCCCAGTGAGTCCAAGAAGCAGGCTCAAGCGACCTATTAGTAGCATAACCTAACCCAAACAGGACAATTCTTGAAAGTAGTAGTAATGCTAAAACAAGTAATACCTGCCTCCATTTATTTGGTAGTCTCATTTGTTTGATAATCCTTAATAAAATCTAATAATTCTTTGGCGGGGAATATTTTTTTTATCAGTATCTTACAATCAGATCTGCAACCATAAAATATTTTCAATGTGGTATCCCCAGGATATCTAGCCAACAAGTTCTTGAACTTTGCGATTTTCTCTTGGTTCTGTTCGCCACAAATATCTATTTCTAATGTTTGTAAACTCATCAACTCATCAGGGTCATTAATATTATCAATCACTAGAGTTTTTTCACCATCCCTTTCGTTAACATTACCCTTTATTATCATTGGCATTGAGTCTTTAATGACATTTCTTAATTGCTCATAGTTTCGAGGGAAGATAACTGCTTCTGCATTCCCGGAATAATCTTCAATAGATACAAATGCCATAGGCTTACCATCTTTTTTTGTATGAATAATTTTGATGCGATTAATAATAGCTATTGTTGCAAATTCAGTTTTATCGGCTAATTTTTGACAATCTTCCAACCTCATTAAATGCATTTCTTTGCTCAACTTATTATACTTATCAAGCGGGTGATTACTAATAAACGTACCCAGCAGCTCTCTTTCCCAATTGAGCTTATCAATATCTCTTTCTTGGCGAGGGCGGGGTAGGGGCTCTTCTAGAATAATTGCAGTATCCTGATTTATATCATCTCCTAGAATATTTCCAAATAAGTCCGATTGCCCTCCTTCGGCATTTTTTTGCATTTTCACCACTCGTTCAAAAATTTGGG
>CALARN010000103.1 GCA_937889205.1 uncultured bacterium | reverse complement strand
CGATTTCTCATCGACCTGATTGTTTTTCACATAAAGGAATCGCCCGAGAAATTGCAGCTTTTTTCAATTTGAAGTTGATTGAGAATTCTGTAGATATCCCTGTAATTCCTACCAATAAATTACCATTTGAAGTAAAAGTTAAAACCTCAAGCGATTTATGCACTCGATTCGTCTCAATTTGCTTAGCAGATGCAGTTGTACAGCCATCACCATTGTGGCTCCAATCAATTTTAAGTGCTACCGGTATCAGACCAATTAACAACATTGTCGATGCCGCTAATTATGTAATGTTTGATAAGGGGCAACCATTACACACTTATGATTATGACCAACTGGCAGAAAAAAAATTGACCGTAAGAATGGCTCGAAACGACGAACTGTTAATGGGGTTAGATGAAAAAGAGTATAAGCTTGATGAGTCAATGCAGGTAATAAGCTCAGGCAATAAAATTGATAACATTGCGGGTATTATAGGTGGGGCACACTCAGAAATCACTTCTTCCACAAAGAATATTATAATTGAAGCGGCAAATTTCAATATGTATTCAATTAGAAGGACTTCGAGAAAGCTAGGAATAAGAACAGAGGCAAGTACAAGATTTGAAAAGGGGCAAGATCCTGAACTAGCTATGGAGGGCTTAATTTCTGCAGTTCAACTTATTTGTGACTTATCTCAAGCCGAGGTAGCTTCAGAAATTAGTGATATATACTTAGAGAAAAGAAACGAACGCGAAATTAAAATTGATTTGTCTTTAGTCCCTAGGTTCTTAGGAGTAACGCTTACAACAAAAGAGATTATTTCCTACCTCGAAAGACTTGGGCTTGTCGTGGCCGATGTTGAGAAAATTCCTAATGAAAGCGTTTCTCCTGAAATCAATTTAGATGTAATAGTCACTATTCCGACCTATCGCAACGACATACTATTACCAGCCGATATTCTTGAAGAAATTGCTAGAATGTATGGCTATGAAAAATTCGAACCAACACTTCCAAAGAAAGAGATCACTTCTCAGATACTGTCTAAAGGATTAAAACTACAAAGAGCATTAATCAGTTCACTATCAGCTTCAGGCCTAGACGAAATTCAAACATATTCATTCGTAGCTAAATCTCATTATGAAAAACTATTATTGAAGATTGAGGAATGCTTAGCATTAAAAAACCCGCTATCTCCAGAGACAACACATATGCGAAATTTATTGCTTCCTAATATGCTCGCCGCAATTGAATTAAATGCTAACAAACGAGATGCCTTCGGATTTTTTGAAACTGGTAGGGTGGTGTATAAAGCATTAGACGATAACAACATTCATTTACAACCATTTCATGTAGCAGGATTACATTACGAATTTGCAAATAAAGTCCAATACTTTATCGTAAAAGGAGCACTTGAGCAACTTGCTGATGATTTGGGCCTTAAATTCGATTTCACACCTCTTTCTGATAAACACCATTTCATTGGCTATAGATTGTTGCATCCAGGTCGTAGTGCAGTAGTTTCTATTCAGGGCGAAGATGTTGGATTTATCGGAGAATTACATCCAGAAATTACACAAAACCTAAATATTGAGGGTAGAGTAGGGATTTTCGAACTGAATGCTTCAAAGCTTTCAGAATATGCAACTTATAAAATACAGTATCAAGAGCCATCAATATTTCAAGAGATACATAGGGATATGACCTTTTGGCTAAGTAAAGAGAAGAGTTTTGCTGAAGTAATTGCAAATCTTGAAAATATTGACGAATTAGTTACCAATGTTTCGTTCAAAGATATTTTTACGAAAGATGATGATACAAATAACAAGGCTTTAACTATCTCCATTACTCTCCAAAGTCAAAGTAAAACACTTACAGATAACGAGATAAATCAAGTCATCGAGAAGATAAAAAAAACACTAGAACGAGAAGCTAAGGCTGAGTTTAAAAACTAAGATATTTTAAAGTAAAAGGGGCAGAAAAATCTGCCCCTTTTTTTATATAATCCTTTTTTAAGTAATTGTAAGTGTCAGTTTATTACTTAAATAATCAGTCCCAGATTTCTTAACCTTTACTTCAACCTCAATACTACCAGATGCTCCTGCAGTAAAGGTACAACTTCCTGTGGCTCCGGCTGAGCAACTACCGGTACTTACTCCATTAATCAATAGGCTAATCGAATCAGGACTACTTCCTGAAAAAGAATAATTAATAGTCCCATTGCTACCATGTACTAAAGTGTTACCACCTGGAGAGGTAATACTCACCGATAATGATGGACCGGGAATAGTGTATCCTACAACAGTTGAGCCTACTGCTCCGGTAGAATCGTATACTTTTATCGTCAAAGTATGATTTCCAGAACTAGCCTGCGCTCCTGATAAACTAAAAATGTTGGAGTAGGGTAATGTGGTAGAATTTGCAATTGGTCCATTTCCATCTATATATACTTCAGTTTTGGTTATTGTAGCTCCTGCTAGGGCAGTATAGGCATTATACTGAACGGGTAAATTAGCATCCGATATAACCATGCCGCTAGTAGGACTAACAATTACAGCCCACGGATCAATAGTTCCACTAGGATTACGATTAATGGTGCAATACTCAGTCGGGATAACACCTCCTAAATCAGGCTTCCCAGAAATGTATTTATCTAAAAAGCTTTGCAATTTCTTATTTGGCAAAATATAGCTTTTAACATTGATTGTTGAAGCAAATCCTAAATCAATATCAATAGTTCTTGCTAAATGATCTAGTTGATCAGTACAAACAGTATAAGGACTAACTTTTACATAAGCAGGTGGATTAATATCGATTATCCCTAAATCCCCACCAATACCTGCACAATCATCGCCTTGTCCATCACATGCGCCTTTCCCAACAACACCGGCAGGACGATTAAATGGAGTAGGGGGATAATAACTTCCTACTCTCATCATATATTTTGCTATCCATGGTCTTGCAGATCCAAACCCTGAAACACTAGTGGACATAGGTTCGTTATTGTTGTTTCCTAACCATCCAATTGTTACTAATTCGGGCGTATAGGTTGCAAAAAGAGTTTCTTTTCCATCTTCTGATGTTCCGGTCTTGCCCGCAATATCTCTTTTGTCCCAGCCACGATATTCTGCTCCTCCATTTGAAGCATTTAAACCCGGTCCGCCTCTATTTGCATTAAGAATGTCTGAAACAATAAATGTTCCTCGAGGATCAGCAACTTGCTCAGCAACTGGCTGATATTCGAAAATAATGTTTCCATCTCGATCTTCAATCTTCAATACTACTTCATGTTTTATTAATTTACCACCTGTAGCTAATACTCCATAGGCTTGAGCATGATCAATAAGCTTAATTTCTGCACCACCTACGGCAATTGAAGGCCCATAACCTCTAGGATCGTTTAGAGTAGAATATCCCCATTTTTGCATTTCTGCAACGAAATTATCGACGCCTAACTCATCAAGCATATAAATTGGGGGAATATTTTGAGAATCTGCTAACTGAATTCTAGCTGGCCTAATACCAGTAAATACATTTCCAAAGTTTTTAGGCTGATAGTTGCCAATTTTAATTGGAATGTCAGGTAGTAAAGAACCCGCATGAATTAATCCTCTTTCCATAGCATAATAATACACCATCGGCTTCATACTTGAGCCATATGATTGTAAAGTATCAATGACATTTACTTCTGGATTAAACTTACAATTACTACCAATACATCCTTCAGGACTTGAAGTACCAAAATAATCATAAGAACCAACCATAGATAACACCTCACCATTATTTGGATTCAAAGCAACCAAAGCTGCATTCTCTCCTCCATATTTCTTACCATAGACATCCACAGCCTCTTTTACTTGTTCTTCTGCAATTTCTTGCATATCCAAATCTAGGGTAGTGAATATTTTCAACCCACTTGTCTCTAGATTTTCTTTTGTAAATGGCTCTCCATTATTATAGTTTCTTTGTTGTAAGAGCTTTTGAACATAGAATACAAAATGGGGTGCTTTCAATTCCTCTCTGCGTTTAACAGTAGAGTAAACTAATTCAAAGCTCTTTGCTTCTTCGATCATCTCACGAGTCAGGGCATTTTCAGTACCAGTATCTTCTTTAATACGTGCATTAATCAAATCAAAGTACTTTTCCATTTGTCCCAATACATACATTTGTCTTGATTTCACTTTTTCTTTAGAATTTGCATTAGTAGATTTAGTAGGGGACATATTATTTGGATCTTGAGGTATTGAAGCTAAAATAGCAAATTCAGCTAAATTTAATTCACTTAAATCACGATTAAAGTATTCTTTCGCAGCACTTTTTAGACCATAAATATTACTTCCTTCAGGAATAACATTCATGTACATCTCTAAAATTTCATCTTTTGTACGTTGCTGTTCGATTTGCATAGCCAATACAACTTCTTTAATTTTCCTCTCCCAACTTCTTTCATTAGTAAGGGCTGTTTGTTTAATCAATTGTTGAGTAATTGTTGATCCTCCACAAGCAGATGTCCCAGCTAAATTTTGAATTCCGCATCTAGTAACTGCTATTAAATCAACACCAGTATGATTATAAAAATCAATATCTTCAGCAGCCAATAACGACCACTTCATTAGAGGGGGTACATCATTAATTGATACTAAATCTCGATTTTCATTACCATAAACTCTATATAGTAACTTTCCATTCCTATCATAAATCTCAGATGCAGAGCTTTTATCACCAAACGGCTTATCAGGACTAGGTAAATTCTCTGTAAGCGATTGCAGGTATCCAAAGGCAAACAAAGCGCCAATCATTAATACAATTACAAACACACCAAAAATTAATGTAAATACCTTTTTAAATTTGCCAAGTCTTTGTCGCAAGCCCAATTTCCTTTTTGCTTTTGGGGTTCTTAAAGCAGCCCATTTATTTGCTCTGTCCTTAGCCAAAGCGTCTTTTCTGGATATTGTTTTAGCGTTATTGAGTTTGAATTTTGATGTGTAATAAGCCATCGTTAAGTTTTAATGATAATTAATACTACATAATAATATGTACATTCTAGTGTACACTAAAATCGTAAATATTTTAAATCAAAAAGCCGGCTTAGCTACATATTCACAGTATTTTTTGATATAATATGCAAGCTTCAACTAGGAAGGGTGCTGGAGTGGTCTAACAGAACAGTCTTGAAAACTGTCAGCCTCGCAAGGGGCTCGCGAGTTCGAATCTCGCCCCTTCCGTTTTAATAATATTATTAAATGATAATTAGAAAACCCATTCCAAAAGATTTCGATGCAATTTACCATATTCTAAATGAATGGCTTGAACAACCATATCTTGATGAACTATTTCAATTAATCAAAGAGGAAAATATTCAACATTTAGATTATAACAGGCAAAATTTTGTATTAGAGGAGAATAACATTGTAATTGGCATTGGAGGGATTGCAGATTTAATCCCTGATATGAAAAGTTATGCAAAATCTGATAAGCCAGGTTCTATCAAGAGTCTATATATTGCTGATAAATACAGAGGAAAAGGTTATGGCAAAAAACTATTACTTTCATTAGAACAAATACTTAAATCTGAAGGATATACAGAAATCATCTTGAGAAGCGCAGAGAAGTTTCAGAGTACAGCATGGGATTTTTATATCAAAATGGGCTACGATAAACTTGGCGTTATGACAATTCATGACGATAAAACTATAATGGCGGTATTTTCCAAACTAATTTGACACCCTTCTTCTAATTAATACTTTATGAGGATTTAATCAATAGAAGATAATTCTGTATCAAATCATCACAGTATCTGCTAGTAAGTCTTAATTTGTTTATACATTTCCGCATCTCGGTAACACTTCATTTTTGATGTAATCTCTTGTACATCGTTGTCGCTCTTGTTTTTAAGTGATGCAATAATTACATCAATTAAACAAGTCTCGTTAGCTTTAAAAATTTCTAAACGAGGAGTTCTTAAAGCTAATAATTTTAACTGAGGATATTTATAAGGTGGCACATTTACTCTTGATAACGACTTATTTGCTATTAAATTATTTACAAAATTATTCCAATCCTTTGGTTCTGGGCCTTGTGCGCTTTTAATATAATAAAAGCCGGGTAGGGGGGTATTTAGAACTTTTCTAGCCTCAACATCAACAAGAAACAAGGCTGTTTTTAGTGTGTTTTCAAAAAAATAGGGCTCCGCCATCATTTTTATACATATATATAATGTAGTTTCATCTTTAAGATTATGGCGGTATTCATTTATTACTTGGTTCTCTTGTACCTTATTGGCTTCGAAATTTTCAGTATTTGTTACTAACGATTTTCGTAAGTCAAGTGCCATACTATCCTTACCTTGTAATAGATTAGATAGAGAAATATTGTAAAAATCGGCTAGTTTTTTTGCCTGAAAAAGTGTTAATTCCGCTTTATCTGATTCAATTTTATTCAAAGTAGGGCGCGATAACCCAACGACTTCAGCAATATATGCCTGTGTAAGACGGAATTTATTTCTTAAATGCCTAAGAAATTGTCCAATCTTAGGGTAGTCATTATCAAATTTAATATTATTTATTTTAGCTGACTTTTTCTTCATAATTCGTTTTGTTAATATTCTTAACATTTTATTGTAAATATATTTAACAAATATTGCAATAATACTTGCAGATTTTAAGTAAAATAATTAAACTTAACTTAGTGTTATTAATTAGTTTGAGAAGGTAAGCTATGAAATTTATCACAAAATCAATGAATGTAATCAGGTTAATCGTAGTAGTAATATTCTTAATTGCTCAAACTAATATAGTTTTATCAGAAGATCTCCAATCCGAAAGCTATACCATTCAAGATATAAGCGTTAATTCTACAGGGGATATTTTAGTCTCGGAAAACTATGACATGCTAACTTCTTTAGGTGACATTAATTCTGACTCTCGTTTAATAAGCGGCTCTTATGAGCTTCAATCTGGCTATCCAAGCAATCTAAATATGAGTATACCTCTAATTAATTGTTTTGAAACAACTACAGATAATAGCACCAGTCTTTGTTCGCATCTTCCTAGGCGAGAAGGGGCTAGGGGTGAGTGCGGCTCGCCAGGTTGTTATGACAAAGCAAAAATTGAAATTGGTCCTCAAGACAATCCTTACGATACCCTTTATTTAATAAGATTAGTAGAACAAACCGACAATACTATCTACTACTTGAAAAGTGATCATACACTGGGCCTTGATTTTGATGCAAGCAACTTCATGACTAGATGCGAGCTTGAAGGTAAAGATGACAATAACCCTGATTGTGACGACCCAGATAGCAGTGGATGGAATGCATCATTACAAAGTATGAATATCTACAATTTACAACCAAATACCGAGTATCAAGCCTCAGCTTTGGCATTGAATGGCGATTTAACAGACACAGGTTTTAGCGAGAGCATAGAAGCAGAAACAACCAGTCCGGCACTTATATTTGACATAAATATTGCCGACGATGCAGGGGCAAACACAGAAACCGCGGCCCCTTACGATGTTTCAATGGGTGATATTTCTTTCAAATTCCCAGTTGTTGCAAATGATTTAATTTGGCTTAATTTGGGTACAAATCTAGGTGAGGGCATTGGAATCTATATTAAAGGATCGACCAACGGACTATATTCATCATCTAAAGATGCCTTAATTCCATCCGAGTCAGAAGATTTAGCGCTAGACTCAAACCAAAACGGCGGCTTTGGTATCAAAACTTACAACTATTCTCCTAGCCAATTATCTTTAGGCCCTCTTTTAAAAAGCTCTACATATGATACTGCCGGCGTTAATGAAGTAGGACAGGTTACCACATCTAATTCTTTACTGTTTTACACCAGTAAAACAGAGAGTACTTTTGGAGCGATTAATAATGGGAAAGGGGCGTTACAGCTTCAGGCAAGGGCTGCATATAATACTCCGATATCTGGAGAT
>CALARN010000102.1 GCA_937889205.1 uncultured bacterium | reverse complement strand
GCCCACTCTTCTCTACTAAGAACTCTATCAGTTCTAATAGTAATATCACATTTTCCGCTGATAGGATACCCATCAGAGGCTAATCGACTAGAGAAAGATCCAGCAGCACTAATGATAATCGCGCTAGGTAATGTAAGAAGTTTTCCAATAACTACTCTTACCTCTTTACCTCCCCCGGCCATGTTGGGACCGGGGGAAATTAAGATGCCACCTGCCCACATAGATGGCATGGTTAGCTTTTCTAAGAAACGTATTGGTTTTACTACATCTTGAAAACCACTTGTCTCTGCTTCAAATGTCAGAGACAATGGAATTTCAATAGGTGAAGAATTAACCCATACTTGTTGAGTATTGTATTGTAATACAGCACCCGTACCTGCTACTGCTTTACCCACAGAATCAAATACTCTAGATACATCAGAAATAGCACTAGGTAAAAGTGCCTCCCATTCTGAACCTACTTGAGTACTTACTTCTTCGGGCATATCTGCTATTAATTCAGTACCCATACCTGCGCATACAATCTGAACGTGGTAATTCACGTTTTTAGATCTAGCACATTTATAACTATGAGGTAATCTACCTGTAGCACCCATATTGCACCTTATGTAATAGCAGAACCGTTAGCTAACAACATTTTATACTCGTCGGTTACTGGAATATCAGTAACCGAGTGTGACCCCGGAATAGCATTTCCAGTTGTAGGCTTATTACCACTAGAATCGGCAGAACCAGCACCAGTTTGAGGATTATTTACAGGAACTTTATACTCTGCTGTTTTCTTATCGATTAGAGAATCAAAAGTAGGCATAGGTTTCCTGCTTGGAGTTGGCCCTAATGCTGTTGGATTATTACCGGCATTTTGTGCAACAATGTCAGACATTGAAGTCGGGCCTGATAATAAATCCTGCCCAAGAACGGATGACCGATAAGGTTGAACCATCTTAGAGCCATAAGCACCTGTAGTAGGAGTAGGCAGTGATCCTTTTCCAGAATTTCCAGAGAGCAATTTACCCATACCCGGACCGGGCATTGGTTTGCCAGTATAAACGATATTGGAGTTTAATTGATTAGCTTTTTCCATAGCCGCCATTTGTTCATCAGTGAATGCCATAGGCGGTAAAATACCTTTACTACCTAAAGCAAGTGCCTGATTTCTTAAATGGGCCGGATATGGACTAGTACTATCATAATTCCAGATCGGAGCTTCTCCGGGGCGTCTATTAGCCTTATTATGCAAGTCTAAATGAACACCACCACCACGCATTCTAAGACCAGCAGAACCAATATCTTTAGCTATCCAATACTGTGCTAATTGTGCAGCTTGCTCATCAGATATTTGTTTTCCATCTGGCCCGGTAATAGTAACATCACCGGCTAATCCATTATCATGTCTTCTAGTACCAGTTCTGTTTACTCCAGTAATGCCACCTTGCTCAACAGACGGCTGACCGCCAGAATAAACATTTACTGAATACCCTTCACCTAATACCTGCATAACCCCGCGACTAAGTTCTTTTTCTAATCTAGGGTCAATTGGAAGTTTTCTAGTTTTCCCCGGAGTTTGCGTAACAGGCGCACCTACTGTAGACGGCATAGTAGAAGACTCTGGTGCGGATTTAGGTCCAGCCCCAAAAGCTTTTGCATACGCAATTTCTGGCGTATCCCCACTAGCTAATGACTGAGCGTAAGTAGTACGCATTTGATCCAAAACTTTACCAGAAGTTTGCGGGCCAATATGCGCTCTATTACCACCTACACCATCATATTTACCTCTTCCGGTAGGGTCAGCGAAAGAAGCAAATTCATAGGCTAATGCATTTTGAGCAGCTTCTTTCGATCCGCCTCCCATGATATATTTTTTAACATCAGGTCGCTTAGATCCTACTAAACAGTCACGGAATAACCTTTCCTGTAAGTCTTTATCAAATTTCTGGTCTGGCTTTAATCCATATTTAGTAACAGCTTCATTTAAGGTTTTAGGAATCATCTGATATTTGCCGACAGCAAATAATCGATTTTCATCACCGGCAGGAAGATTTTGACGACGTTGTATTTCGCCAATCGTCATGTTTTCTAAATCAATAGCGCCAGTAGCGCCTATCATTTTATTGCCAACAGTTCCTTTATTATAAGCATTGTACCCACCTGCTGCTTTACTTTCTCCAGCAGATACTAGATCACCTAACGCACCACCAGCACCACCTTCTGTGTTAGATAACGTAGAAGAGGGAGTAACATATGTCGATCCACTTTGAGATGAAGTAGATGGAGTTGATGAAGTAGCAGAACTACCGGGAGTGATACCTACATTTCCGGTATTTACCATA
>CALARN010000101.1 GCA_937889205.1 uncultured bacterium | reverse complement strand
TCACAATATTTATTTTCACATTTTCACTATCAAAGGTAATACCTTCTTTTTGCAAAAATTGTGTGAAATTATTTAAATCATTGGCCGCAGTGTTCCAATAAACAAAATCTGTAGTTACACTATCTGCTTTATATGCACCCAATACTAAGCCATCTAATTGCCATACTGTTGCAAATCTACCAGCACCATAGCTGGTTACAAAATCTGTAAATTTTGATGAACCAGCTTCGAAATCTAGATAACTGATACTAATGTTCAAGTCTTCAATACGCATTCCTTTCTCATTAAGCAAATTTGCTAAGTTATCTTTACCGAAATCATAAATCACTAAAGACCTTGCCTCTTTGCTTAAAGGCTCTAATAATACAAAGCTATCAGCCACTAATAATGCTTGCGCTCGTTTTAAGCTACTTGGATTAGTAATACTACTAAAGGTCTCTTGCAAAGATAAGGGCCTGATGTACTCATATAATAAAGCGCTATCGATTTCTTCAAAATTCTCTTGCTGTAATAACTTATTATTATCAACAACGGCAAGCTCAGTATTTTCTGGATTTTCAGCAATCACAAAAGTCTTGCCAATACCTACTGCTTTACCATCGTCTTTAATATCAACTATTGCATAATTATTTTCTTTAATATTCTTTACAAAGCCATTCAAACTTATTTCTGTACCATCTTCACCGTTTCTAAAAAAACCTAGCACTAATGATAGTCCCACGAAAATAGCCAACGCTGTCAAGATAGTAGTGAGATTAAGATTAATCTTCTTAATCGTCACATTTTTCATTTTAGGAGGAGTTGTTTTTTGAGTATCCATTAAAATTTTCAATAATTAATATTAGAAATACGAAATATGTTAACCGAGATTACATTGATTCAATTGTAGTATGATTACAGTATTTTTTAAAGCCTAAATGCAAACTAACTTTGCATTTATTAAGCAATTTGGGGAAAATATGAAAATGATGGGGGCGAGAATCGAACTCGCGACCTAGGGCTTATGAGTCCCTCGCTCTAACCAACTGAGCTACCCCACCAATAAGTTAACGCTTACAAGTTGTGATATTTTAACATATTTTCACAAAAAATCACCCCTTTACGCTTTTTAATAAACTAATTATTTTTGCGATTACCAATTTGCTCCAAGAGATAATCGTATAAATATAGTAAAAAAGCAAAGTGATTATTACCAAAAACACTGATGCTAATTTTTGCAAAAATCCGACTTCATAAATCATACCCCTCTTCTTGTCTTTATCTTGGTATGCTTTTTCAACCTCTTGAGCAAACGCCTCAAGACTTTTAGCCTCTTTAGCTAATACTTTTTCGGCATTATTAACAAATTGCGATTGCTGGTTTATCAGCTTATTACTTATGATAGCATCTACTACTTCTTCTACATTTTTAATGAAAGAACCTAAACGATGCTCTTCTACAAATTTTACATTCTCAAATTCATGGTTAGCCCTTACCTTGTGAATAATTAATGGGCCACATTCAGTCTCACACAGCTCATGCAATGTAGCCGGAGCAATCCCAAATAATATTGGAAAATCTGCAGATCTTTGGATTAAGGCATATTCATCTGCACTAAGCCAAGCAAAGGGAAAGATGTTCTGCCATGATAGCTTTTTATTTCTAGTCTTTAAAATCTTTTTATAGTAATTGCGATTCTGGCCACAAATAACTAGTACCTGATACTCATCTAATAAAGACAAATTCTCGACTTGACGTCTAGCGATAGCTTTTAATAGCTTATATGATTTATTCATGGTGCCGCCACCGCCGCCTGCAATGATTATTGTTTTTTTAGTAGGACTAAGCTGTGAATAGAAGTCTTGCGCAAATTTTTGCTTTAAGGCAATTTTAGCTTGCTCTTTAGTTTTATATAGAAACTTAGCCTCTTTGAACTCTACTCTACAATCGTGTCCGCTTAATATTATGTATTCAGGCTTTTGCTTAGCAATTTTCTTTAACGACTCTTGGGCCAACGAATCATAAACGATTGAATAATCGCTACGCATATAAATATTATATGGAATTGCAGCTAACCATTGCCTACCGTAATCAAGGAAGGTAGACATAATAATAGGATAAACTCCATTGACCCAACTAGCGATACGATAAGTATTGGTAATAAAAAAATGTGTAGAGATAACAATGTCTGGTTTATGTAATCTTAGTTGCTTAAGGGCATCATAAGCAAATTCAATGTTTGCTAAATTTATAACATCTGCAGTAATAACTGGAGATGTCTTGACTATAAAATTCTGGAAAAATGGAATATATTTAGTCATTTGATTATAGACACTATCCATCTTCTTGCTGGGATTGGTATACCTGATGACTTCGAATTGAGGATAGTTTGCTAAATGCTGGCTAAGAAAGTCTGCAGCACTATTATGCCCCGAACCTGCTAAAACTGAAACAATCAAGACCTTAATCTTCTTCATGGTAAATTCTAACAAAAAATAGCCTATATTTGCTAATTTATCTTTTATTAAAGACTAAGAAAGGGCATAAAAAAATTGCGGGGAGTAGATTCGAACTACTGACCTTCAGGTTATGAGCCTGACGAGCTGCCTCTGCTCCACCCCGCATTTACTAGCTGAATAATACAACATTACTGATCTAAAATCAATTTTTTCCAAAAGGAAATGTTGTCTGCAAGCGTTATTTCAACTTCTCTTTCAGGTAACTCTTCAATTACCAAACTCTCATCTGGCCTATCAATATAGTACAAGTTCTCGTTTTTATCTCCTAAATTTAAATTTTCGCGAGCATACATCTTTTTGTATTCAAGTGAAGCATAATGCTCTACTTGGCTTTTCAGTTCAGCATTGATTTGTTGAAGCTGCTCAAGTTTAACTCGCTCTTCATTAAACTTGCTGATAGTGTCAACTCCATGAGTGAACGCTTCGAAGATTTTAATAGATAGTAATACAATAATGGCTAAAAAAACGAACGTTGCAAAAAGCGATCCAAAATTAATACTAGGCAACCTAGCCATTTGGAACAATTTTGATAACTTGTAAGAAATTTTTTTAAAGAGTAACATATATCCTCTAGTTATTGACTGATTTACTGGTTTGATATATAATTATCAACATCGCCCCACTATTAATCTATTATAGCAGAATCCTCAAAATGGATTTAAGTAATTTGTTAACACAATTTATCAATTATTTGACCTCAAAGGGCAGATCACACTCTACTATTATTGCGTATAAGAAAGATATTGAACAATTGAACAGTTACTTAAAAGATTTTCCTGAGATTAAAAATTTAGCAGCAATTGACTCTGAGATTTTACATAAATATATTGGTACACTCAAAGATAATCCAGATTTTACTTTAAAAACAGTATCCCGCAAAATTAATAGCTTAAGAACTTTTTTCAAGTTTTTGGTTAGCGAAAACAAGCTAGGAATCAACCCCGCAACGGCCGTTAAGCACCCAAAAACAGCTACCGTGCTACCAAGAGTATTAAGCTCATTAGAGTATCGCGCCATCAGAGATGTAGCTAGAACTAATGTCAAGCTATACACAATGGTTGAATTACTACTACAGACAGGAATGAGAATTGGTGAGTTATCTAGATTAAATCGTAGCGATGTTATTTTTAACAATGACGGTAAAGACTATTTAATAATCTCTGCTTACTCAACAATTCCAACTAGAAAGATTGAACTAAACGAGCTTTCAGGGCAGGTTTTACATGATTATTTAGACAAGCTTGAAGAGCAAAACAACACACTACCTCCTCATCTTTTTTTCACTAAAAGTGGTAAGCCTGTTTTAATTAGAAACATTCGCACCTCGTTAGATAGAGTATTTAAAAAAGCAGGAATTGAGAAGGCTACAATCAACGATTTACGTAATACTTTTATTGTGCATCAATTACGAAATGGTTTGAAAATCGAAAAGCTTGCGCAAATAGTTGGACACAAGAAAGTATCTACTACAGAAAGATACTTACCCTTTATTGAAGAAAAGCCAGCCAAGACTCATAATAAAATTGTGGCTTTATAATTTTACTTCCAGTTCTCTTAAAAGCTTTTCTGGATTATACATAAACCAGACATGCCCACCTCTACTCACTTTACATAGCTTTGAATTCTTCGTCTCTTTATGAAGTACTTCAGAATTCTCTGGCAAAACATACTTATCATCAGAACTTGTAAATATTTGATAGTTAGAGGATTTTCCCTGCCCTCTGACTGACTTTTGGAGCTCCCCCGCTTTCTTTAAAGCCGTGATGATCTTAAAAAAATCTTTTGTTCTAAAAAATACAATATTTATTGCATCCCATGGAATAATTTCTGAGAATTTCAATTTACGGATATTTAGTAAGTGAGAGATAATTAAGCTAGTCCATCCTACTGCGGTTCTATGTATATAATTCTTAACTTTTAAAATCGGGACATTTAATAAGATAATTTGCTCTGGGTTGATTTTATGTAACTTATCTAAATAAACAATTATTGCAGCACCCAAAGAATGCCCCATTAAAAGGTATTTATTATTGTTCGAGAATTTATTAATAAATTCGTGAATGATTTCAGCATACATTTGAAAGGAGGGCTCCCCTTGTGGAGACTCAGATTTGCCCATACCGGGTAAACTTGGAGCATAGACGGAATATTTACTGGAGAGAATATTTAATAGTCTCATGTAAAAACGAAACGAGCCAAAAGCTCCGTGAAAGAAAAAGAGTGTCGGCCCTTTCCCTTTATGCCAATACTCAATTTTATAAC
>CALARN010000100.1 GCA_937889205.1 uncultured bacterium | reverse complement strand
ATGTCAGCGGCGAATAGAAGATCTACATTGATAGGCGCCAGTTTAGATAAAATTATTCAAGCCACAGGTGGTGAGTCTATAGGTATAAATTTTATTGGAGATTGGGGTATGCAATTTGCCAGAGCATGTATGGGATATGAGTTGTTTTATGACGAAATCTCAGAGCAACTATGGAGAGAAGATCCTTTGACTGCTTGGCAACAATTGTATTCTATAGCTAATGATAGGATTAAACAGGCTAAAGGGCTTGAAGAAGGAGTGTATTATGACGGAATAGTTAAGGAATGGATGCGAAAACTAGAGACTGGTGATCCAGAGGCTTTGAGTTTGTGGCAAAGTGCAATTAGTTTAAGTGATCAGGCTGTTGAAAGAAGTTACAAGAAATTTGGAGTAGAGTTTGATTTGACAACTGGTGAATCTGATTATGTCGATATGGCAAAACAATTATCGAGTATATTAGTTCGTAGCGGGTTAGCTAAACAAAGAGCTGATGGTTCAGTTGTGGTGGTGGAAAATCATTTTAAAGATGTGAGTCCTGAAATTGCCAATCAGAATGTCTATACAATTATTCAATCTTTAAGAGAACTAGGTATTGTGGATGTAACTGAGACAGGGCTGTTAAAAATTAAAGGAAAAGTGCGTAATAATTTGCCACCAATTGATAATTTATCGGTTAGAGAGCTATTGGCTACTTTAGAAGATGCCAATCTAGCAGAGAAAAATGAAAATGGTAATTATGATATTGAAGAGATTGTAATTGAATTAATAAATTCAGATGGTTTTACTACATATGAGAGTCGTGATTTGGCTTCAATGTATGCTCGATATGAATGGTTTAAACCTGATAGAATGCTATATGTGATAGCAGCGAATCAATCCCATCATATGCAAGGGGTAATTAAGGTATTCACTCAGATGTTAGTTGAGTTAGGAATAGAAAAAATTCCTGTTATTGACCATATAGCTTTTGGAA
This sequence comes from uncultured bacterium, assembly GCA_937889205.1. Taxonomy (GTDB): domain Bacteria; phylum Patescibacteriota; class Dojkabacteria; order B142; family OLB20; genus CALARN01. The sequence goes on along the minus strand of CALARN010000100.1, from coordinate 495 downwards.
TAATGAAAAATGAAAAAGGAGAGTTAATGTCGGCAAGGGCAGGTAATGTGATTTATCTTGAAGACTTGCTTGTTACCATAGAGAATAGCATCGCATCAAAGATTGGTTCAAGTGAATCTGAAGGAGCTAGAAGTCACACAAAGGGAATCAGTGAGTCTGAAAAAGCCGCTTTAATGAGAAAGTTAGCAATTAGCGTTCTAAACATCTCAGAGTTAGGGGTAAGAATGAGAAATGATGTAGTATTTAATATTGAGAAAGAAACAGATCTTTCGGGCAAAAGCGGTCCATACTATTGTTATCAATATGCTCGTGCAAGATCGATACTTGAGGGAGCGGCAAATAATGCTGGGCAAGATTTTAGTGAGTTTGTAAAGGGGTTAAATGATTCAGAGCTTAATCTAAGTTTTGCCGATGATGGAGTCATTGATAGTACAACTGTTGCAATATTTTTAAAGATGGGAGAATTTCCGAATATAGTTAATCGAGCGGCAAATC
>CALARN010000099.1 GCA_937889205.1 uncultured bacterium | reverse complement strand
GCTTCACTATCAAGCATTACCTTATCACCAAAGAAACTTACCGTTTCTACTACCGTTGGCGTCACTGTTGGAGTAGGAGTAGGCTCAACCACTGGTTCACTAAAATTATTTTTTATGGCAAAGTAACTAGCAACCGCAATACCAATTACTAGTACTACCCACATCACAATTTTTAAAGGTGAACCCTTTTCTGTAGTAACTGGAGCACCAGGTCTTGGTCCACCGGGTATTCCCCCAACTGCAGGTCTTCCACCTATAGGGGACATTCTCATTGGTCTATCTAATGAAGGTGATGTAACACTTGGTTCTGGTGCACTTGGACTTGATTCCATTCTTGGAATCGCTTTAATTGGCCCCATATCTCTACGCTGTGTAAGCGTAGGTCTTGCTGGAGCAGGAGCATTTGTGTCGGGCATAGCTATTGTTATTACAAAAGTAATTATAATAACCAGTATAGATAAAAATATTATTAATGGCAAATAGGAAAATTACGAATTTCTACGATAATTCTATTAGCTAGTTCGAAGTTTTCTGTCAAGTGACTTAAACTAGCGTTTAATGGTATAATAGATGGTTTAATTTGCCCTATTTGCCAGAAATGGAGAATCTTGTAGTTAAAGGTGCCCGTTCACACAATTTAAAGAGTATTGATGTTACCATACCAAAAAATAAGTTGGTGGTGATTACTGGTCTTTCTGGTTCAGGTAAATCTTCATTAGCTTTTGATACCATCTACGCTGAAGGGCAAAGAAGATACGTTGAATCATTATCTTCTTACGCAAGGCAATTTTTAGGGATGATGGAAAAAGCGGATGTTGACTCAATCACAGGTCTATCTCCCGCTATTTCAATTGATCAGAAGTCTTCAGGGCACAACCCCAGATCTACAGTTGGTACAGTCACAGAGATTTATGATTACTTGAGGTTATTATTCGCCAAAGCAGGACACCCACACAGCCCAATAAGTGGAAGAAGGCTACAATCTCAGACAGTGCAACAAATTGTTGATAGAATTCTCGCCCTCCCGGTAAAAGCAAATGAGGATACAGTTAAGATTATGCTAATTGCGCCAATTATTAAGAAAAGAAAGGGCACTTACGAAGAACTTTTTAACCGATTACTAACTCAAGGGTACCTACGCGTGAGAGTAGATGGACAAATTTTCTCTCTTGAAGAAGACATTAAACTTGATCGTTTTGTAATCCATAACATTGATGTAGTTGTTGATAGACTAGTTATTACTCAAAGCAGTAATGCAGATAAAGACTTTATTAAAAGGCTTACCGATTCTGTAGAGGCTTCACTAAATCTTGGTAATAGAGAGTTATTTGTAAATCTCTTAGCCAATGATACAGATATTTTCTTTTCTGAAAAATTAGTTGACCCAGAAACCGGTGAGTCTTTTCCAGAAATTGAACCTCATACATTCTCATTTAACTCACCATATGGAGCCTGCCCTAGATGTGCAGGATTAGGCAATATTAATGAAATTGATGCTAAGACGGTATATAACCCCAAGCTTTCAATTAGTGAGGGGGGATTGTTCCCTTGGTCAAGAATGGCAGACAATACAGATTCATGGCATATGCAAATGCTTAAAGGAGTCGCTGAAGCTGAAGGGTTTTCACTAAGAACCCCACTAGGAGAGCTATCTGAACAACACTTAAATCTAGTTCTATATGGAAGCAATGGTAAAAAATATAGAATCAATTACGAAAGCCAAGACCGTGGTTCAAAGCATCAGATGAATATGAAATATGAGGGATTAATCCCAAATCTTACCAGACGCTATCAAGAGACAGACTCAGACTACATCCGCAGAGAAATTGAACAATATATGCGCGAGTTACCTTGTCCGGCATGTCATGGTAAGCGCTTACGCCCAGAAGCTTTAGCAGTAACAATTAATAATATTAATATTGAAGAAGTAACCAATCTACCGTTATCGAGAATAAATGATTGGATAAACGATATTCTAGAAGACAAACCAGCAACTGAAGCAAACGATGCTCTTACCCAAAACGAAAAAGTAATTGTGGCGCAAGTTATAAAAGAAATTATCGCTAGGTTAGAATTTCTATTAGCAGTAGGTTTGGATTATCTTACTTTGAGCAGAAGTGCCAGAACACTTTCTGGTGGAGAATCACAGCGTATTAGACTAGCTTCGCAAATAGGCTCCGGATTAAGCGGTGTTCTTTATGTACTCGATGAGCCCTCAATTGGACTTCATCAACGAGATAACTCTAGATTACTGGCCACACTGCAAAAACTACGAGACCTTGGTAATTCGATTATTGTTGTTGAACATGATGAAGACACCATGCGTTCTGCCGATTATATTATAGATATGGGGCCGGGGGCAGGCGAACACGGTGGCGAGATTATCGCACAAGGCACGCCCGATGAAATATTAACCAATACCCAATCAATTACCGGCCAGTATTTATCTGGTAAAAAAAGCATTAATATTCAAAATATTAAAAAAGAAACTGCAAATATTGCACAATCATTGCTACTAAGAAGCATTGAAGCCAGTAGCTATAAAAATAATGGACACAAGCTAACCCTAACTGGAGCCAATGAACATAATCTTAAAAATGTCACTTTAGAAATACCCTTAGGTAAATTTGTAGCTATTACTGGTGTATCTGGAAGTGGCAAATCGACTTTAATCAATGAGACTTTATCAAAGATATTGCATAAACACTTTTACAATGCCAAAGCTATTCCAGCAAATTATGAAAGCATTAGTGGGTTAGAACATTTAGATAAAGTTATTACCATCGATCAGTCACCAATTGGTAGAACGCCTAGATCTAACCCAGCCACTTATACTGGTATTTTCACAACCATTAGAGAATTGTTTGCAGCCACAACTGAAGCAAAAACCAGAGGATACAAACTTGGCAGATTCAGCTTTAATGTGAGGGGAGGGCGCTGCGAATCTTGCCAAGGTGATGGCGTTAAAAAAATCGAAATGCAATTCTTACCCGATGTCTATGTTACTTGTGATGAGTGTCATGGCAAGCGTTACAACCGGGAGACCTTGGAAGTAGATTACAAAGGCAAGAACATCAACGAAGTACTTAATATGACAGTTGAAACTGCTTTAGATTATTTCAAAAATGTTTCAAAGATTAGAACTAAACTTGAAACACTTAAACTTGTTGGCTTAGACTATATAAAACTAGGACAACAAGCTACAACACTTTCAGGTGGCGACATTACTCACGCGATTCCGGACAACACTGGTTA
>CALARN010000098.1 GCA_937889205.1 uncultured bacterium | reverse complement strand
ATTAGAGAGGTGCATGTTTACGGTAAGGTAACCGATTTTGGCAAACAAGCGCTTGATCACACCCAGCACTTAGGCATTGGCACTGCTCTTGAACTAAGAGCAGAAGAAATTGCGAAAAGTAATAATTTAGCTAAAATCTCAGTCATTTCAGCTATTGGCACTAGAGAATATTATCGAAAATTGGGCTTTACCCTAGCTGAGCTGTATATGCACAAAACAATCTAACAAAACCCTTTGCTTCTAAGCTTGACATCAGCAACTAAAAAAATCATACTTTAAATATGTTATACATTGCCTCAGACCATGCCGGTCTGCAAATAAAAAATGAAATCATCGAAATGCTTAAAGACTTAGGCATTATGCGCGTAGATATGGGGCCGGAATATTACAATAAAGAAGATGACTATCCATTATATGCTTTGATGTTGGCAGAAGAAGTTGCTGCAAATCCTCAAAATCGTGGCATATTAATTTGCGGCACAGGCGGTGGCATGTGTATCGCTGCCAATAAAGTAAAAGGTATTAGAGCTGCAGAAGCTGAGTCTGTTAAAGAAGCCGAATTAATTCGAGCCCATAATGATGCAAATATTCTGATTCTAAGTAAACTTTGTTACGACCCAGTCTTGTATAAAGAGATTATTAATACATGGTATAAAACGCCCTTCTCAAACGATGCAAGACATGTGAGAAGGATTAATCAAATTTCAGATTATGAAAATGGAAATACACCCCGCCCCGCTAGTACACAAGTATAGCGACCTATTATTACAAATATCAGCCCTTGAGTCTCTAAACCCACATTTTGATATCGATATAGTCAATTGGGGGCGGACACAAATGCAGACCATAAGCGTTGACGAGGCTTTACAGGCTAATACAAAATGCAACCTAACCTTTGATTTAATGCTGGATTACCCTGAAGTAGAAGTTAAAAAACTGGTACTTGAAAAACGAGTTCAGGCAATCATATTAAATATTGATGCCCAAGAGAATTTACATGACCTTATAGATTTAGTTCACTTTCATAAAAAACAGGTCGGCATTTCAATTAACCCAGATACTCATTTTTATCAAATAGTGCCATTTATTGCTGAATTAGATATTATCCAGATTTTTACTGTCGAACCGGGGGCTCAAGGCAATCCCTTTCTTGAAAAGCGTCTAAAATTAATCGCAAGCCTAAGACAATTTGGATATACAGAGAAGATAAGCGTTGATGGTGGTGTGAATCTAAGCAACCTGTTAAAGATTGCGAAACTAGGAGTAGATATTTGCAGTGTAGGCTCAGCAATATCAAAATCAGACAACCCTGCACAGGCATATACTCTGATGCTAAACAAACTGCAAAGCTTAGACTAATGGCTCAAATCCAGATTTTTGGTAATCACTGAGAAATTTTGCTAAACCGGCATCAGTCAAAGGGTGATTATACATCATATCTAAAATCGCCGGAGGTACAGTAGCCACATCCGCCCCTATCAATGCCGCAACGACAACATCACGAGTATCTCTCATAGATGCTGCCAATACTTGCGTATTGAAATTATAGTTATCAAAAATTGTGACAATTTCTTGTAATAACTGGGGACTGTCTTGTCCAATATCTTCAAGCCTACCAACGAAAGGACTAACATAGGTCGCACCAGCCTTAGCTGCTAGAATAGCTTGCACAGGTTGAAATACTAATGTTACATTTGTTTTAATACCTTCGGCACTCAAGGCCTTTACTGCTTTTATTCCCTCTGGTAACAGCGGAACTTTTACTACCACATTTCTATGAAGTACAGCTAATGCCCTAGCTTCTCGCATAATACCGTCATAATCAGTACTTAGTACCTCTAAGCTAATAGGACCATCAACTATATTAAAGATTTCGTGTACCAAATCTTTAAATGGTCGTCCTACCTTCACAGCTAAACTAGGGTTTGTAGTAACACCGTCAATTATGCCAAGGTCCCAATATTTACGAATTTGTTCCGGATCAGCTGAGTCAATGAAGTATTTCATAGTAGGCAATTACTAATTTATGTAATAATATTTAAACATATTTTTTGCTAATTAACCACAGCTAAGTGTCTGAGTTTTCTGTTCCGTTAAAGGTAAGATATAGCAGCTGCTTTCTTGTTTAATAAAACCTTGCTTAGCATACCAATTCTCTAAAAATGGCTTACAGACTATTAAAAGCTCACTACATTCAAGCTCTCTTAATTTTTTAACAGAGGCTGCAATTAGCTTTTGCCCCCAACCCTGCTGACGATAATCCACATTCACAACTAATTTATTCAAATACGCACGAATACCATCAAAGCTACATAACACTACTCCTACTACCTTCCCATCAGCTCTAACTAATTGTGAAAGCTGTTGATTTTTTTTAATAAGATAATTTAACTGCTCTGTAGATACTGTCATATTCTCAGCTTGCAAAAAGCTAACTACTTCTTCAAGATCCGCAAGTGTAATTGCTTCAATAATATTTTCTGACATTGCAGTTTATTAATAAACTATAAATACTTTGCCAACTCAGGATTATCTTCAAATTGCTTTAACAGTTCTTTAAGCTTCATATTATTTGATTTAGGAAATATGGCAACTACATCAGGAGTGTTAACTACAACATAGCCTTCTAGACCAATCGTGGCAACAAGTTTAGATTCCTCATAATTGTGGATTAAGGTATCTTTAGAGCCTAAATCGATTATATTTCCTTTAATTACATTTGCTTCATTTGATTCTTGCAATGCCTCTTTAAGAGAAATCCACTCGCCGATATCGCTCCAACCAAACTCGGCAAATACTACTGCTGCTTCACTAGCAAATACTTTTTCTGCAAAGATATAATCAGCCGAAATTCTTTCTAGACCAATGAACTCTTGAATTGTCGCTTCATCAAAATTGCTATCAACAATTCTCTTACAAACTTCATAAGTTTGTGGAGCTGTGTCTTTTACTTTATTTAAATAATTTTCCCCTTTGAAAATCCAATATCCTGGATTCCAACCATAATGGCCATCTTCAATAAACCCTTGTGCCCTTTCTTCATTTGGCTTCTCTTCAAACTGTTTGAAATCGCATATCTTAATATGTTCATTGGTAGACCTGGCAATTTCTTCACCGAAATGTATATAACCACGATGTGGAGAGGCGAACCTTGCAGGTACGGTGACAAAGACAATTTTATTCTTTTCTTTAACTAAATCTTCACCTTCTTTAAGGGCCTGCACGAAAGTCGGAACATCTTTAATCAGGTGATCAGACCAAATACAAGCCAAGACCTCGTTTGGGAACAACTTGGTAACATAGCTAACTGCTAATGTAACCGCAGGTCCTGTATCGCGCATTTCAGGTTCGAAAATATAGTTCTCAGCTGGTAAATCAGGCAACATTGCTTTAACTTCATTTGCATACTTTTTACCGGTGGACAAAAAAATATCATTTATCGAGAATTCGGTTTGCAATCTATCTACAGTCATTCTTACCATAGGTTTCTCGCCCAAAATCTCTAAGAACTGCTTTGGAGTATTTGACCTACTTAATGGCCAAAATCTCTTACCAGTACCTCCAGCAAAAATTATAATTTTCATAATTGTTATTAAATATTTAAATATTCTCGCACATTTTGGCCATATTGCACCATAAACGCCTTATCTATCTTGTTTATTGGATCAGAACCTAAAAATGATAATAGCATGTTTAATTTTCCAACTCGTTCTTCTTGATTAACGACATTTTTTAAAGCGGCAATTTGCGGTTCAATCTCAAAGTATTTTAGTTTAGCATCTAATGGCAACATCACGAATAGTAAGAAACCTCTCTCTGGAAAATCAATGCCTAATAGATTGTATATAAATAACATGAAATCTTTTTCAAGATTGTTTCTGATTTGCAACAAATTATCATTACCTACACCAGCATCTCCACCAATCTCAAAATACAATTTTGTTTTGGGTTCAGTACCCGAGGGTCTGATAGTGACCTTAATTCTTTTAGTATTTGCCACTGGTTCAACTTCAAAAACAATGACATTTCTAGAAACTTTATCTGTTTCTGATAGAAATGGCTCACCTTGCCAATAATCTTTGATTTCCTTTATTTTGAAACTACCTATGGTATCGGGCTGCTTCTCTCTTAATGCAGCCTGTATTTTGGCTATCTTTGACATACCTTCTGCTCCCGGTAATCTAATTTCAGTTAGATAATTATCGTAATAGCCTAATTCTTGATAAAGGCTTGTTAAATATTGCCCAAGAGTTCTACCCAGTGATTTCTCTCTTGAAGCTAACCTAGAGATCAAAATAGCCGGAACGCAAGTATCTTTATCTCGCACATAGTTACCTGCAACCGCCCCGTGGCTCTCTTCGCCACCAATCAAGAAGTCAGCAATCCTTCCCTCTGCTTCTAATTTATTCATTATATCTGCAATATATTTTATACCAACGAGTAAATCACCTTTAACAGTTACATCATACTTTTCAGCTAATTCGTCGATAAACCCCGTTGTAACTATTGTTTTAGCGATAACATTGCTTGGTTTTAAATGCTGTTGTTGTTTTCGTTCTTCTAACAAGTAGGCTACTGCTAAGATAAATATTTCATTACCATTAAAAAATCGCCATGCGGCACCTTCTCTACTCATGAGTCCAATTCTATCGCCGTCAGGGTCGGCGACAATAATTATGTCAGCTTTAATCTTTTCCGCTTCAGGAATTAGATTTTGATAAGCCTCGGGAACTTCTGGATTAGGGATGTTATAGATTATTGAAGAAAAACTGGGATCAAATACAGAGCTTTTCGGGTCTAGATGCACATCAAAACCTAGCGACTGTAATACCGGAAAAACTGAATTAATCGCTGTTGCATGAAAGGGCGAGAACAATATCTTTACCCCTGAATATGAACCAATATCGATAGATTTTGCGGCCTCAAGATATTGTTGATGTTCTGCCGGAGTTACAAATCTGGCTAAGCCTTTTGCCATAGCTTCATCCCAAGCTAAGTGTTTAATAGTCGTGACCTCATCAACCACTTTTTTCACTAACAACTCATCGTGAGGTGGTATTAATTGCCCCCCAGTCGCATCAACAACCTTTTTACCATTAAATTCAGGGGGATTATGTGAAGCACTAATCATGTCTCCTGCTACTGCATTAAGGTTTCTTACTTGAAACGAAAGCTCAGGGGTAGTGGTAGGCTCAGCAAATAAATATACTTTTATGCCATTTCCTAAATAGACTTCAGCAGCATTTATTGCTAAATCTTTACAACTTAAACCCTTGACTGAATTAGAGCGATTATTATCGTAAATATCATTGAGTAAGTACTCTCTTACATCATAGGAAATCACCACCCCTCGCTCTTTTGCAGATTCTGAATACATCTCAAGCAAATACTGCGCATGCCCCTGAGCCGATGATCTTATTGTATAAGCGTTAATTCTATTGGGACCAATCCCTACAAGCCCACGACGGCCACCAGTGCCAAATGGAATAATTTGATAAAATGAATCAAGCAACACGTCCCATTTTTCTGTTTCTACTAAATACTCTACTTGGGCAATATCGTCAACCAAATCTGGATTACTAAGCCATTGCTCAATATTTGTCAATGCCATCTGTTGATATTCAACTCCTACTGACAACTTTGAAAAACCTTCTTTAATTTTTTTGAGAAGTTCTTGCATTATAGTTCTTGGTTTAATTACTTAGATATCATACTTTAAATTTTCAGTTTGTAAAACTTCACCCTCAGCAGTGACCACCAAGCCCTCTAATTTCTGTTGTTGCAATATTTCTAAACCGGCTACACCCATTACAAATAAGGCAGTTGCCCAAACATCTGCTTCAGTTGCATTATCTGCCATTACAAAAGTTTGTGCTATTGAATTTAACGGTTGCCCATTTTTAGGATTTAATAAATGATGAAAGCTCCCAACTCTCCTAGCCCAGCCACCTGAACCGGCTATTGCCATATTCTCTAAAACAATTGAACCTAAGCTTACATCTTGTTGATACCTTTGATTAGGTAACTGCGAACGATATAACATCACCCTCCAAGGTAAATTTTTTGAATTACAACCATAAGCTCGCAAGTCACCTCCAGCATTTATTAAAAAGCCATCAAAACCATTACCAGCTAAAACCTCGTACGCAAGGTCAATGGCATATCCCTTTGCCACACTACCTAAATCTACTCTTTGATTTGGTTTTAATGTTACTGTATGCTCCTTAACATTTAATGAAATACCATCACAACTCGGTCTTTTCGCAGCAAGTTTTTGTACTTCGATGCCAATATCGCTACGATTGAGGCGTTGATAATCTTGATTAGCATCGTAGCCGTACGCCTCTAATAGATCAATTATTGTAGGGTCATAAGCATAGTCGGAAATTTTTGCTACTTTTAATGCTAGTTGCAGTAACGTAAACAGTTCGGTAGATGCTTTAAAGGGTTTAGCTGCTGAATTGTTTAATTGTGTTAATTCGCTAGTTTTTGAGAATCTGGAGAACTTTTTAACGACTGTGTCAAAGCATTGATAAGCATCCTCAATCTTTGAGCGAGTATAAATTGTCCCTTTGCTTGAAACTACTTGCAGGCGAATGATGGTGTTCATAAACACCCGTTCATCACTGTAGATCATAATTGCGTTTTTTCTTATAAAGGTAAAAACCGGCGATTACCAAAAAAGTTCCTAAAAGAAGCGAACCAGCTACTCCTAAATCATCTGTTAACGCAGTCTTAGGGGTAATAATTTTTGACGGACTAGGGCTACCTGAACCACCAGGTGAAACAGTCTGAGTAATATCTATCGTTGACGTAATTGTTGGCGTAATTGTTACCGTTTCGTTCCCCACACTCATACTTAACCCGGTCATAACTGAAAGAATATTGCTCCCTCCGGTATCAAGTAAACGAGATTCATTCTTTAATACTTCAAATTCTCCTTTTCCCATTGCCAATCCCTCAACTTCAAATTCTGTAATTACTCGATTAGTAATTGGCGAAGAACCTGTTGCTGAAGCCTTCAGTCTGATTTTCCCAACATTATTACTACTTACTGTAACGGTGTTCTCTTCTTCAATAAAAAATGAGTTTACATAAGGCACTTGTACTCCCTCATCTTCTCCATTGGCATCAATAACTTTAAAAAGTGTGGCATCATAACTTAAAGCAATTGTAAAAGATCGCACTTCACGATTATCGGTATAGACCACTACTTTTATCTTTGCCCGTTCGCCTTTTTTAAGTGACAATACATTGCTTTCTAATGAAATTGATGGACCGACGACCACATTTGTAACAGTAGGAGCAACCGTCCCAGTAGGAGGTATAAAAGGTATGGTTGGAGAAACATAGTCATCCGCCCCCTGAGCTTTTGCGATTAAAAATAAATCCATAAATTCATTTTACAATTATCAGCTACTTTGTAAAGCCGTCAATATTTAAAATTGTAACGGATATTTTCTACACAATTGCTTTACCCTCATTGCTGCTTGTTTGATTACCTTCATACTAGCAACCTTTTCTTCGAAGGCAGAAAATTCCAAATTAGTGTATGGCTTAATCTCATTGATTACCAAATCGATTAAACCAGCAATCAAGCGCATTTCTGGTTCTTTCATCCCTCTAGTTGTTACTAATGGAGTTCCCAAACGAATTGCAGATGGATTAGCTGGTGATTTAGTCTCACCAGGCATGGTATTCATATTAAGCACCAATCCGGCATAGTCCAAGGCTCTGGCAGCATACTTTCCTGATATACCCTTATTAGTCATATCAATCAAAATTAAATGCTTATCAGTGCCCGCAGTTAATAAATCAAAATTGTAATTAATTAATTCATCAGCTAATACCTTAGCGTTTTTAATGACCTGATTGGCATACTGCTTAAATTCTGGCTTGAGAGCTTCACCTAAACCAGGACATATACCAGCAATATTATTATTAAATGGACCACCTTGTAACCCAGGTAACACAGCCTTATTAACTTTTTCGATTATTTCTTGTTTACCTAAAATTATCGCCCCCCTACCAGAGCGCAAAGTTTTATGAGTTGTCATTGTAACCACATCAGCAATGCCAACGGGGCTATTGAGTACTCCTGCAGCCACTAACCCAGCTTCATGAGCAATATCTGCCAGATAATAAGCACCAACGCTGTCGGCAATAGCTTTCATTCGAGAATAGTCAATATCTCTTGGATAAGCTGTTCCTCCGGTAATCAACAACTGCGGCTTATACTTTAAAG
>CALARN010000097.1 GCA_937889205.1 uncultured bacterium | reverse complement strand
ATATAAAATATAAAACTAAAGATATAAAAATAGACATTTTCAATTTTTATCTGATGATAAAAAACTATAAATACGTGTCAAATAAAGAAAAACCTGATGGATTTTAGCTTTGATTTTGACCTTCCTCAAACTTTCATCTAACAAAAAAAAAAATAACTTCAACAAAATCAAAAAGTAAGTACATTTGTAAGTCGACTTTATCATAAGTTTGATTTAAGACACTATCAGTAACATGGTATAGATATTTTCCCTGGTTATAACAGGGAATTACTACAGATACTAAACCTTTTGTGTAACTCATTGTCTAATAGATAATAGGTAGTTTTGATATGCAGATGCAGTTTTATCTTTAATGAATTCTTCACGAATGGCTTTTTGACCATTTTCTCCATACTTCTTTCTTAACTCAAGAGTATCAATCAATTTTATTAATTGTGCGACAAGTGATTCGCTGTCTCCATTCTTGAATGTTAGACCACATTCATAGTTTTCTATTAGCTCTTCTATACCTGTATCTGTACTGCCAATCAAGGGAATCGCATAAGTCATGGCTTCAAGTGCTGAATAGGGGAAATTATCATATATAGAAGGCATTACACAAATATCACTTTGTAAATAATAATTATGTAAATATTTATGCTTCAAATTACCGGTGATTTTTAGTTTACCTTTAAAATCATCGATCTGATCATAAATGAACGCCCTTACTGATTTTCTGCCTGGTGCAGAATTAGTATCACTGCCAATTAGGTAAAATGTGGCATTGCTACGTTGTGAAATCACTTTTTTTGCAGCTTCCAGTAAGGTAAAGATCCCTTTACCATCTTGAAGACGGTTAGGAAAAATTATTTTAATTTCTTTTTTTAATGATGTATGACTGATATGCTTAATTTCAGGATTGGCAACAATATACCTAACGATATCAACTTTTTTCGATGAATACTTCCTAGTAATTTTTTGTAATACTTTACCTGGGGATGCCAATTTATCTGCCAGTTGCATGCTGAGGTATTCAGTTATGATATGCGCGTAATAATGAGAATCTTTTTGAATTTGATAGTAGGCACTCAAAACAAGCTGTGAAGTATGTAAGCGTAACAAGAAAACTGGATGAGGTTTTTTAAACTTATTAAAAAAAGCTACTAATAGACCTTCTCCAAGATAATCTGATGCTTCAATAATATCAATCTTGTTTTTTGAAGCCAGTTCCTGATATGCGCGTAAAACTCGATATTGATAAATCAGGTGAAAGAAAAAACCATACAAATGCAATTTGCGGCTGAATTTTGCTAATAAGGTGGTGAATCTTCCATCCATCTCTAAACTAACGAGTTTGAATGTTACAGGAGAGTTCCGGATACTCTGTTCGACCAATGGGTGTTTTGAAGTAATAACATAAACATCGTTGCCGAGCTCTTTTAAAGCTTCAGCAGTTGTTTTAACGTATGTAGAAATGCCTCCTCCATTTGGAGGGTATTCATAAGAAATAAAACACACAGATAATTTATCTTTAAACATATTCTGAGACCGGCAAGGGTTTGATTTTATATAATTCAGATAATTTTTGCGCAGAACCACAACTGTATGACTGCTCTGATAGTTTATGTGAGACTTGATACTTGATATTATAGCCTTTTGCTTTCAAGAGTTTCAATAATTCTGAAGTTGATAATGGAATCCCAGTACAAACGTTAATAATCTCGCAATCATTTTGTTGTAAATTTCTGATTGCTGATTCATAAACCTTTGCTATATCATGCATATGGACATAATCACGAATAAAAATATCCGGATCAATCAATGTGACAGGACCTTTCAGGGCTGATTCCTGTAACTTGTTGATCAGCGAGTCTGCTAACCCTGGGCCGTAAACATTGAACATTCTTAAGATTGTCACCTTGCAATCTATTGATGCATAATCTTGTAGAATTCTTTCTGCTGCCAATTTAGTTTTTCCATATATTGATACTGGATTGACTGCTTCAGACTCTGTAACTGGATAAGGTGCCTGCTCATAAACTGCAGATGTTGAGGCAAATACAATTTGCTTAGTACCATTTTTTAAGGCAAGTTCTGTGACACTTTTGGTAATTCCAATATTGATCGACTTGCATAAGAGCTCGTCAGATTCACAATTTGCACCCATTATTCCAGCAAGATGGATTACTTTTTCTGGGGTGAATTGTGCAAAAATGTTAGCAAATGCTTTTTTGTCTAATAAATCCAATTCATTAAACTGGTGGTTTGTATTCTCATATTGAGGGATATACCCTTTGCCTACAACAAGAACATTATCCTGCTTAAAAGAGTGTTCAAGTAAATAGGATCCAATTCTTCCATTGCCACCTGTTATTAGAATTTTCATCTTTCTTTTTTAATTGGAAATCCCAAACAAATTAGTTTATCAATGAGTTCTTGATCAGAAATTGAATAGTTTAAGGTTTTTTGTAAGATTTCTTCCACCTCTCTGATAAAAGAGGTCTTATCAAAAGATTTCTCATTCTTCACAATATATATTTTATCATTTTCAGTTTTTGAAACATTCTTCAAATCGAAACTTAGTTCCTCAAACATTTTTTCTCCAGGCCTTAAACCAATGATTTTTATATCAATTGGTTTATTCAGAAGCTTAATCAAGCTATTTGCAAGATCAAGAACTTTTACAGGTTCCCCCATATCCAAAACAAATATTTCTCCACTATTACCTAAGAGAGCAGACTGGATAATCAATTGTGCAGCTTCTTCAACAGTCATAAAATATCTTGTAACATCTTTATGTGTTACAGTAAGAGGCTCACCTTTCTCAATTTGTTTTTTGAAAATCTGCATAACGCTGCCATTACTTTGAATCACATTTCCAAATCTCACTGCCGTATATTTTGTTCCATTTTCTTCGGCAGCTAAGGTCTCCAGTAACATTTCACCGATACGTTTAGTTGCACCCATAACGTTTACAGGATTAACGGCTTTATCAGTTGATACATATACAAAATTGCTGCAATGATGTTTTTTAGCCATGCGCATGAGATTGAGCGATCCCCAAACATTGTTATTAACTGCCTCGAGTGGGTTTGCTTGCATTAATGGCACATGTTTATAAGCAGCTGCGTGAAATGTAATGTCGGGTTCAAATTCAGCATATAATTTATCTATCTTTGAAGCGTTTTTAATGTCTGCAATACGATAAGTAATATTGGGAATGTCTTTCAAGTCCTGTTGTAGAAAGAACATGCCATTTTCCCACCAATCGATACAAACTAATAATTTGGGTTCCAGCTTTATTAATAACTTAACCAATTTAGATCCAATTGAACCAGCTGCTCCAGTAACAAAAACAGTTTTATCTTTTATAAACGACTTATTATCAAGTAAGTCTTGTTTCACAGGTTGTCTGCCTACGAGACTTAATATATCTACATCAGTTAGATCGTTAATGTTTACCGTGTTTTTTGAGATTATATTCAGAGATCTTGGAATTATTGATACTTTGACACTTCCATTATCAATAGTATTAAGAAAATTTCTTAATACTTCAGCTGGAGCTGATGGAATTGAAAAATATATGTCAGTTACACAATAACGTTTTACAATTTCATTAATATCGGCTAACTTACCTAATACGTCGGGCTCGGTTGCATTATCATCTAAATATCCAACCATAGGAATACCCTGTTCGTGCAGGTTATCGGCTAATGATTTACCAGCTACACCTGCTCCAATTATTAAAACATTTGTTGAGTTCATAATTTAACCCAGATATAAACAATTAGTTTCTGGTATATAATAGCATAGAAATTAATTTTCGACTTGATTTTTGCTTTATAATAATTTGCAGTAAAATGAAATCTATAATCATTTATTAAGGCTCAATTATGACATTGACTGTAATAATAAATACATTTGAAAGACCTGAGACGCTTGTTAAGTGTTTGAGTTCTTTACGAGCCCAAAACGATCAGGAATTTTTATTATTGGTTATTGATCAGTCTGAAAACCAGAAGACAAAAGAACTTTGTGATCGAGAAAAGATAAGATTAATTTTTAATCATGGGCGAAATCTATCGGTATCACGTAATATAGGATTGCTTTCATGCAATACTGATTTGGTAGCTTTCATAGATGATGATGCTGTTGCTATGCCTGATTGGGTTGGCAATATTAAAAACAGATTTTCACAGCAACCGGAACTGGCAGTGTTAGGAGGTCGGGTAATAGGAGTATTAACTGACAATAATGAATATGTGCAGTTCCAAAATGGAATTGTATCTGATTATGGGTATATTGAAGATATTCATCCTGCAAATGAAGACAAATATATTAACGGTTACGATCACTGGTATGCCCGCCCAATGGGAACTAATATGACATTTAAGCTGAAATCTGTCTTAGCGGCTGGTGGATTTGATGAGTATTACGAATATAATCATGAAGAAACAGATTTAGTTTTAAGGATGATCAGACAAGGATTTCAGTATGTATATGCTGACGAGGTGGTTGTAAAGCATTTCAATGCCCCAGGAATTAATAGGGCAGATTCATATAATGTTAATTGGTACGTGAATATTAAAAATAATGCATATTTTGGTATGAAAAACGGAAAAGACCTATTACCATTGCGAATAGCCCGCGTGTTAAAACGGGCTTATGGTGAAAAAGGAGGTTTTAGCATTGTCAATTTATTAGCTAGACAAGGTAAAATTTCTGCGAAAAAGAATTTGCAGTATCAGAAAGATATGAAAGCCGGCCTATTTAAAGGCTTGCAAGACGGACTGTTTTCACATCGGAAACTTATTAATAACGCCGCATAGCGTTAGATTCATCTAGGCTTCCGCTTCCCCATAGTTCACGTTTACTGACAATCAGGTTAGGCCCGTCAGATTTTATAGTTACCGGACCGGCATGAATTCCTGGTATAAACGGTGTTGCCCTTGAATATGCTGGGATGACTATAGTATTGTAGTAAATAGTACCAATTGATAGCTGAACAGTAGAAACAAGTGGTGAAGGGTTAGAAATCTCTATCCAGGTGTTGTTCGGCGTCCCCTTATTTGAGTAGAGAGGAAAGAAGTATTCATTTGTTAACTCTTTTGCAGATATTCCATTTTCTTCGGTGAGGTCATTAGCTGTCCAAAGTTCTCTTTTTCCAACAATAATTGGGACACTGTTAGTCGATTCCACAACAACAGGACCCGCATGCAACCCTGCAATAAATGTGGTCATTCTTGTGCGTGGAGCAATAATGTATGGGTTTGAACCATTATAAACTTCATTGTTGGCACCATAAGTTACTGTACCTATAGTAATCTTTACTTCTGCCGTGTACAAATCAGAGATGTTTGTCGTTTCAATCCAACTGCTATCCGGGTTGTTCTTATTTGCATAGATTGAGAAATAGTATTTTGTATCAACATCTGATTGCGGAACGGCGTTGACTTCAGATAATGCCCCGGAATTCCAAAGTTCTCTTTTACCAACAATCAAAGGAACAAAGTTAAGTGAGGAAACATCCACCGGCCCATCATGAACACCGGGTAGGTAGACTGTAACCCTTTGTTGCGGCCCTACAATGTAAGGATTTGATCCATTGAAAGCTTCGTTATTATTACCATAAGTATTAATTCCAATTTTTAAACTAACATAAGCTGTTTGTGTTTCAGATGGATTGGTGATTTCAAGCCATGTATAGTTTGGAGTGCCTTTATTTGAGTACAAAGAAAAGAAATATTTAGTTGCTAATTTATTCTCTGGTATTGAATTTGTGTCAACCAACATGTTAGGCCCCCACAATTCTCTTTTATTAACCATCAATGGTATTGATGCATCGGCTGAGGTCACAGTTACTGGACCGGCGTGAACCCCTTCAATATATGGAGTGATTCTTGTGTGTGCTGGTAAAGGATAGTTTTGATTATAGACATTCCCAATATTTAGATTCACATTAGTGTCAGTATCTGTCGGATTTGAGATTTCAATCCAGGTGTTATTCGGATTACCCTTGTTCGAATAAAGCGAGAAATAATACTTTGATGCAGGAGTAGGAATAGAAGTAGGTGTAGGAGTTGGATCAGGTAATAATAATCCATCTGTTTGCAATAATCCAAATCCAGTATAGTCATCTTTACCACTATTCATAATATCTTTTGTAGTGCTGATAAGTTTGTAGTTTATCTGGTCGTTGCTTAGAGTTGAATTTTGACTTTTCAATAACCCAGCTGCCGCTGCCACTTGAGGTGCTGCAAAGCTTGTGCCCCCCTTATTATTTATAGGAGCACTAGGTGAAGAAAAAGTATCTAATACGGTAGTTGAGAAACAGGTGCTATTTATATAACAAGCCATCGAGCTTAAGTAGATGCCGCCACCAACAGGTGCTACTAAATCTAGTTCAGGCCCATAATTTGAATAGCTAGCTCTTAGATCTAATTCGTTACTTGCTCCTACTGCAATTACATTAGCAAAGGCAGCAGGGTAGATTACGCTACTATTTTCATTGCCACTGGCGGCAACTATTACCATGCCAGCATTGTAAGCTTCGTTCACTGCATCTTCAATATAGCTATCGTATTCTGAGCCACCAAAACTAATATTTACTATATCTGCTCCATTTTCTCGTGCATAGTCTAAGGCTATAGACATAAGAAAAGAATTCGACTGTCCACTGCCTGTATCACCATCGTTAGGGATGCTAATTTTCACAGGCATCAGACTAACTCCGTTAGCAATACCCACCATTTTGTTTGGTGAGGCATCCCCTATGTTTGAGGCGATGATTGAGGTTACGGCAGTGCCGTGACCATGGTCATCGTTGGCGTGGTTGATCTTATCTGCTTCTTCGGTGGTGCATCCGTAGTAATAACAGTAATAATCTTGGTAGGCATCATAGCCACCAACAAAATTTACATTACTAAATTCAGGATTTAGGTAGTAGTCGCGGTCTTGATCACTACCTACAAAATATGTGTAGTTCTCATAAGCCACGCCAGTATCTAGCACTGCAATAATGACATCAGAGTCTCCGGTGCAGGTGTTATCGCTAACACAGCCACCCAGCTCTTTCCAGGCTTCAGGGGCTTTTATCTTTTCTAAGTTCCAGTGACCGGTAAGGGAGTAATCTGAAGGGATGGCCCTTGTGGGTGATGTGTTATCCCAAGACTCGATAGTGTATAGATAGCTTGGTTGGGGTTTGGCTTCTCTGGCAGTAATATTTAACTCAATAAAGAATTCTGTCGCCATGTCGTTTGGAACACGGTAAAGTAGCATGCCATCAACTTCTTTGATAAGGGTAAAGCGTCTTGAGGGTCTAGTTAAAAATTCTTTCATGGCAGCAGTAAGTTTGTTGGCATCCACCAACACTTCTGTATTACCCTCGCTTCGCATAATATTCTCTTTGTTAATTACCTGTTTGTATTGATTCACAACGCTTGGTAACTGCGTGTTAGCGTTTTTAATATTCTGAGCATTTGCCATTACCGTCGGTAAAATCCCCATGAAGGCCTCGCCTGGACAAGAAGTAACCAAGTCAGCCCAGTTAGAGTAATTTGCTTTTACAAAATCATTAAAAGCACGATGGGGGTAAATACCATCAGTTGGGCTAATGCCATCGTAGTTAGTCCTCCAAGTAATAGGGATGTCGTTTAATTCAGATAAATAAGCAACTAATTTGGCAAGTGAATCTAGGGCTGCTTGTGTTGGTACTTGAGCGCTGTAATCTCCGAGTAGAGATATACCAATACTACCCTCATTTGGAGGGGCATGGTTGCCACGGATGCCGGTCATCCCAGATCTACCATCATAAATATTGCCAAAGGGGTCAATCAAGTAGTTGTAGCCAATATCTCCCCAGTCGCGGGTATAGCTGTGATTCTGCCAAATCGCTCTTACTGTATTGGCTGGGTTAGCCATATCCACCGAAGTAGCGGTATGATGCACGACAATTCTATTTACTGCGTAGTAGGGGGGAATCCAGCCGGGTGCAAAGTTATTTTCTGGGGGGGCTCCATAGCCACTTCTAGGAATAATATTCAGGCCACCAGCGGCTAGTAATTTTGTTTTAAATTCGTTGATACCTTGTGTTTCTAGGTTAACATCCGTGGCTGCAAAAGCCTTGGCTTCGTTCTCGAAAGCATAGCGGTTAACAGTAAATGACTTCTCGCCTTCGTAGTAGAAGTGTATGGCTTTAACACCATCTTTGAATAGGTATTGATTAGAAATGCCAGTAGTAATGGGGTTGCCATCTCGGTCATAATTATCATCAGCTACTTCAACCATATACATCATGCTCAAGCTGTTATCCGGCTTCACGATTTGAAAAGCAATGCCTTCAAGTTGAGCAGGAGTATCTGCGGTCAAAGAAAATCCGTAGTAAGCAGTCTCAAAGCTATCTGTTCTGGTAGCTACTAAACCTGTTGTCTCGATTGCATTCATGGTATAGGCCTCAGCTTCACTAACTTCAGTAGTAGTGGTGACTTCAGGAGTGGCAGTATTATTACCGCTTAAGCCTGCAATGAAATTAGAATCAGCAACAGGGTAATATTCCGGGTTAGTAAGCTCACTGCTGCCAACCGTTTTAAAGTCAGAAATACCGGCAACTTTACCATTACCGCTGAATAAATCCATGCTCTTGAACATTAGCAGTAGGCCTAGTGTTATTAGGATTGTAATAACAGTCAAAGCTCCACCAAAATTTAACCCAGTAATTCTTTTACGCCTCATAGACAGTTTTATTAACTTATAGATACTACATAATAATATGTATATAAAAAGTAGTACAGTAAAAAACCTGTAATATGTTGCCACATAAAATTATTAAAAGTTGGGAAAGCTATCTGTCTATATATTTCGTTGTAATTGTAGGTCGATTATCAAAATATTTGAAATAATAAATTTTATGAAAATAAATTAATTCTCTTGACTTCTCTATTTAATATATCTAATCTAATATCAGGGTAATAATTTTTAACTATTTTTATACCTGTCCAAATGCTGATATTTTGCCCAATTTTCTATTATCAATAAAAGCCAAAGCGCGATTTTGTACTTCGCACATTTGGCTTTTTTATTTAAATCAGCGTACTTAAAGACATAAACGAAAGGAGGTGAAACAAAAAATTCAAACAATACTTTAGGTTCGCTTTTAAGCTTTTTATTTTGTTTATTTTATATAATGAGACAAAAAAATTTCAAGATTGTTTCACTCTTAACAGTTTTTACAATCGTTTTAAATGTGCTTTCAGCAGTTGTAATGTTACAACCTGCAAAAGCCGTAACAACAGCATCAGTCACACAGTCAAGAATGGCTGCTAGTGCAACTGATGTTACTTATACTTTTGCTTTAACTTCAGATGCTCCTGCATCAGAAGTAGAAATTACTTTCCCAGTAGCTTTTACTGGTACTCCAGCAACTGCAACAACAGATTGTTCCGCAACAGGTAATGTAATCACATGTACAACTTTACAGACATCTGTAGTTGTTACAGGTGTTACTAACCCAGCTACAGTTGGTTCATATGATATCGCAGTAGATTTTACAGGTGATGATGATGTTACTATCAATGCTGCTATTGTAGATAGCGATACAGTTAATGTTAATGGTTACATCAATACCTCATTAACATTTGACCTAGATACTTCTACAATTGATGAGGATTGTGATCCAGATTCATGTTTAGCTCACTCTGGTGCGACAGGTCCTGCATCAAATTACACAGTTGACTTAGGTAACTTAACTACTGCTGTAGTAAACCTATCAGGTGTTACAGATGTAATGCATGCAGATGGTGAGACAGGTCTAGTTAACCACATTTGGTTTGACTTAAGCTCTAATGCCGCCGGTGGTGTTATTGTTACTTATGTTTCAGAATTAGGCTACCTATCTAGACATGGTTTAGCTGGTACACCAGATGCATGGGATATTCCCTCTGTAGCTGATGGTGATACAATTGTGGCAAATACTCCAGGTTATGGTATTAAGTATGCAGCAGCGCCAAC
Source organism: uncultured bacterium (assembly GCA_937889205.1). Taxonomy (GTDB): domain Bacteria; phylum Patescibacteriota; class Dojkabacteria; order B142; family OLB20; genus CALARN01. Next base: position 10,226 of record CALARN010000097.1, on the reverse strand, counting down.
TTATGCAAACCTTGGTGAGGCAGGTGTTGTTACACAACCATCTGACTGTGAAGATACAGATTCGACATACTGTGCAATGCCAACAACAGCTACACAGATATTAGGTGTTGATACATCTGTTCAAGATCTACGTGCACAACTTACAGTTGCTGCAGCTGTAGATGGTACAATGCCAGCAGGTACTTATGTTGATCAATTAACTTTCATTGCTACTGGTACTTTCTAAGTCCTAGTTTGTAATAAAGTTTGATAATAAGAGTCCCGCGAAAGCGGGACTCTTTCTTATTGATATCTTTCTTCTCAAACTGTATATTTAGCATATATTATCTATAATCATATGCTTAAATATATTTTTGCTAATATTAAATTCCTTCTATACGCCATATTCGCATTATTCCTACTGTTATTCTTCTTTTTTGTAGGTATAAATCTGTGGTTTTTTATTTTAATAATCTTGTGGTTACTGTTTTACTTTGTGGTTATTCGTAAGCAGTTTATTGTTATCAAGTTAACTGAATACATAATTAGTGTTTCATTTATTGTCTTAATTGTAATTTCAATAATCCTCTTAGTGATTGGTATTAGTACTAAGCCAACTACTACTAATAATAGCAGTATGGGTGTAAAGCTTACTAAAGAGCAATGTGCCCCTTTGTATCAAGAGTATGATGGTAAAGTATTGAAATTAATGGGTGAGGGGTTGATTGGTAGTTTAAGTATTAAGATTAATCCTGAAGATTGTAAGTTCGAGGGTAGGTATCTATTCTTGGTAAATACTAGCTTGCCTGCTAATTATGATACTAAAAACAGCATGCCATACCCCTATAACTATATTGGTACAATCACAGCTGTTGGAGAGACTAAAAGAATTAGTAGTGATAGTGTCGGGGTAATGTCTGCAGTGTATCGTAATCAGGGGGTGTTAGCTGATGCTTTTGGCGACTCGGTTGCTATTAGTGAGTTTTATCGTATTGCTAATGACCCGGGCACCAATCTCACCGACTGGTTCTACAACTCTCATACAACTTCTAGATATTTCAGCCTTGAGCAGTATGAAAGACTATTAAAGCCTGAAGTATTTAATATTGTAGATGGTTTGCCATTTATCGAGGTAGAGCAATTAGATGGTGGTGGCGTTTCTACCGGTATCAACCATGATAGAGCTGCTGTAGAAGGTAATATTGTTAAGAGTATCCCTTTTTCAGTGTCTGAATAACTAATTTTGTATAAAACTACAATGAAATTAAATAATAAGACAATATTAATAACAGGCGCATCATCAGGCTTTGGTAAGGCTGTTGCCTTAAGAATGGCACAAGATAAGTGTAATTTGATTTTAACAGCTAGGAACCCTGAAAAAATGGCTTTGGTCGAAGCTGAAATTAAAAAGCTTAATCCTGAAGTTAAAACAAAAATAATACTTGCTGATTTAACTAAACTTGAAGATATTAAAAGACTGTTTAGTGAAGTTAAAGCTTATACCAGTAATTTAGACTTGGTATTTAATAACGCAGGGCTTGGTCATGTTGACTATTTAATCAAGCAAACAGATGAGCAGATAAAAGAGATGATAGATGTTAATGTTACAAGTATGATTCTTGTGAGTAAATATGCCGCTGAGATGATGATACCTCAGAAGATGGGGCATATTATCATGACATCATCACTAGCAGGGTTAATATCTGTGCCACAGTGGTCTGTATATGTAGCTTCAAAATGGGCAATAACAGGTTTTGCAGCTTCGCTAGAGCTGGAGTTAAAACCACATAATATTTTGGTGAGTACAATTCACCCTGGGCCTGTAGATACAGAATTTTTCTCAAAAGAGAAGGCAGATATTGAGCTTAATAATCTTACTCAAGTTATACCTGTCTCTGTGGTTAGTGAAAAAGTTTACGAAATTGCATTACAAAAAGGTGGGCAACACCCAATACCTACTATGGGGAAAGTATATGCGGTTTTGTATAGGCTGTTACCCGGTTTTACTAAGGGGTTAATACAAAAAATGGCTAAGCCGGTGAGATAATTTTAATAGTGTTTTTAGTTTGGATTGAATTCCGTTAGTATGGAACGTGTAATTGCTTTTTCACTACTATTTATGTGATTAAACTCTGTGATGAGTGATTCGCTTCAATGTTGATGGTGAAAGATGAGAAAATAACTGGAATCAATTGATTAGTTAATAAAATATCTTTATTATTTATGAATATATTTACACTACTTGGATGAAGAAAGCCTTTTTTTCTTTTATTTTCTTTCTAACCTTATCGTTCTTTTCTATTCAAACAGTATCTGCTGCTACAAATTTGGTAGATCCATCATTTTATGTTGCCAACGGTTCGGTAAACTCATTTGCCCTTGATGACAATTATGTATATTTTGCCGGCAATTATAATTATTTAGGTAAAAGCTCAGGAAATGCTATAAAAATGGCAACAAATTCAATTCAACTGGACCCGGTATTCCCAGTTGTCAAGGGGACTGTTCGAACTATAGTCCCTGATGGTTCAGGCGGTTGGTATTTAGGAGGTTCGTTCACAAAAGTAGGAAGCTATAATATTATAGGCTTTGCTCATGTTTTTGCCAACGGCTCAGTTGATACAAGTTGGAATTTTTCTCTGACCATTGACGTTACAAATATAATTATTGATGGGAACGATATGTATGTTGGTGGGTGGTTTAATAGTATTGGAGGTCAAAGTCGTGAACGTATTGCAAAAATTAATATATCAAATAAATCGGTTGATTTAAACTGGAATCCTGGCGTACTTGGAGGAAATCCTGATGCATTTGCGTTATATGGGAATTACTTATATGTTGCCGGGTCTTTTACTAGCATAGGCGGGCAAAATATTAAATACCTTGCTAGGGTAAACAAGACCACCGGAGTGGTTGATACAGGTTTTGATTTACAGATTAACTATGCAATTAGATGTATAAAACTTGAAGGTGAATACTTATATTTAGGAGGTTCTTTTACTTCAGTTAATGGGATTAATGTTTCTAACCTTGCGAAAATAGCACTTCCAGATGGTTCAGTAGATAGTTCAATTAATCTGGATTTTCCAACTACTGATGGTGGCTCTGTAATTGATGCTTTAGAAATTAATAACCAAGATCTATATGTAGGGGGATATTTTAATAAAGTTAATAACTTCGAAATTAAGAGTTTAGTTAAACTAAACAAAAATTCAGGAGTAGTAGACAGTTCGTTTAATAATTCAGCTTCTAATACAATAACGCCAATTATTAAATCTGTTAAATATATTGATAATGCGGTTTTTGTAGGGGGCAAATTCAATTTGTGGAATGGCCAAGCTTACAACCATATTGTAAAATTAAACCCTCAAACCGGAATTCCCGATTCAACCTGGAACCCTTCTACTAGCAATCAAGTATTAACTATTGGTTATTGGAACAAACAAATATATATTGGAGGTGATTTTATCAGTTATAGAGGTTTGTCTTTGAATGGCATTGGTAGACTTAATAGAGATACCGGGATATTAGATAACGATTGGAATGTAAACTTAACAGGTTCGGCATATCTATCAGAAATACTAATAGATGGTGCGAATTTGTATATTCGGGGATCATCCTTTAATTACTCTGAAGGGCAACTGATGGGTGTCGCAAAATTTAATAAAGATACTGGAGAAATTGATCCAAGCTTTAACATCCCCTACGATAGTTCCATTCAACACTCAAAAATTGCCATACAAGATAGTTATATTTATGTTTCAGGCGAGGAGTATAGTGATGACGAGGAGGGTAATTACTTCATAACTCCAATTATTAGAAGATATAATAAATTAAACGGTGTTCGCGATGAATCTTGGGATCCAATTTTCCCTAGTAGCGAAGATCAAAGCTTTTACATTTCGAATATTACAAGTGATAGTAATTATTTATATGTTTGTGGATCGTTCAACTCTGTCAATGGTTTAACTAGACATAATGTTGCTCGGATTAGTTTAACTGATATGTCTTTAGATGACACCTGGGTTCCAGAAGTTGACGGTTCTGTGTTTGATATTCTTATTGCAAATAGCAATATTTATATCGGTGGAGAATTCTCTTATATTGGTACTGAAGCCAATAACAATCTTGCTAAATTGGATACTACTACAGGACAGGCAGATACTAATTGGCATTATAATAGTATTTTCAATTCGGGAAGTGTATTTGATATTGTAGCAGATGCTAATCATTTATATTTTGGTGGAAACTACATTGGCTCACCTGTTTCCCCATATATTGTATATGCAGGGAGGGTTGATATTGATGACGGCACTTATGATGGAAATTGGAATTCAGGTGTATTTGGTCAAGTATTAAAAATAATGCCTGTCAACGATGTGATATATATCGGAGGGTATTTCTCTGATGTATCTAGTTATTACAGAAGTAATTTTACCCGCATTGGTGCGTTACACCAAATCCAAAATCTCTCAAATACTCTAGACGTAATAGATCCAATCACCAACTATAGCGTAAAAGCTGGAAGTGGATCAGGCCTTAAGTCAAATAATTCTGATTTGAGATTAGTGAAAGATCAATTTCCTCTTTCAGATATAAATGTCGATATGACATCAGATCGTGATTGGTCAATCGTAAATGGTGATATGGATATAAATAATAATAAATCTGTAGTAGCTAATCTTACATCTGCTCCAGGAGCGGCTGAATCTCATGCTTTATATATTCCAAAAGAAATTGATGATATTGCGGTTATGATTTGTCCTGAAGCCGTAGATTTATCTCAAGTTACCCAATCTTGTCCAAATTCAATAATCAAATACGAATCTGATCCAGATGTTGAGATTGTAACTTTAAGCGGACAGCTATTTTGGAAAGTAGAATCATTAACTGGTACTGGGGGCCTAAGTCTACAAGCAGACCAAGAAGAAAACGCAATTGGCTTAAAAGATACTCTATCCAGATTAATGCAGGGAGTTCCAGCTAATCATGAAATCTTATTTTCAAATACTTTAGGGATTATTAACGGAGCAGATTCAATTGATATTACATTTGATCCAGCAAATCAGGGATTTAATTTAGATTCACTTTTAGTTACCGACATTGATTTATATAAGAATACTGACAGTTTGCAATTAGCTTCTACAGCGGGAAATAATGTATGGGGTGTTGTAATCGACCCACTTCTAGATAAAATCACATTATCAGCTCCGGTTAGTGGAGATCAATACATACAACCAGGAGATGCGATTAAATTAAAAATTGGTCTCAATGCTCAAGACGAAGCAAGCGGAGTCAATCAGATTATAAATCCAGTAAATATTGGATTATATGCTATTGAAGTAGTTATTCATAATGAAACACAATTAGGCCCAGAAAGTGGAACAATAAGCATACCTATAGTAGATTCGGACCAGGTCAATGTCACTGGCTATGTAAATACTTTCATAAACTTTGACATAGATACCTCAGTAGTTGACACTAATTGTGCCTACAACGGTTGTCTTACCCATGAGAACGGAGAAGCAGGTACTAACTACACAGTAGATTTAGGAGAATTGAATAGTACTTGGGTAAATAAATCTAATAGTAACTCAGTAATGCACACTCAAGGTGGTTCGGGCATAATTAACAGTATTTATTTAGATTTAACAACTAATGCTTATGAAGGCGCTATAGTATATGTATCTTCGGCTAATGCAGGTCTTCAAGGTCCAGCAACAAACCTTATCTCAACCGTAACAGACGGAGAAGATATTGTTGCTAATGATGGCGCGTATGGCTTTCAACTAACAGATATGGGTACAGTAAGCACTGGAACAATAACTAGAAACTCGAATTGTATAATAGCGGGGGCTTATTGCGCCTTACCATTAACTAACCAAACAGTATTCACAACTGAGGGAAGACCTTTAGACACAGGAAGACTAAGAATGGATATTGCAGCAGCAGCAAGCTACACTAACAATCCGGGATTATACACAGATACATTAACCTTTACTGTAGTAGCAACATATTAATTAATTAATAATATTAAAAAATGCACCTTTTAACAAAATCAAAATTGACCTATATTGTTACCTTTTGTCTCACAATTTTTTTTCTATTAAACCTTTCACAGAATAATATAGTTGTTGCTTCCTCTTATGGGGCAAATTATCCAATTTCAATGAGTGCTGAAGCCAATGGCAAGTCATATACTTATATTGATGTTATTGGTTCTCAAATTTTTGTCTATAACGAAACAGACAATCGAGTTGAAAGGTTTACCCGTTCAGGCAACAATGCTGTTTATACAGAAATTATTGACTCAGGCTTTACTGTTACTGGGATGGCACATGATAGTGCGAATAATCTCTATTTAGCAGATAGTACTAATCATAGAGTAAAAAGATATGCTGCACCAAATTATGATCTGGATATTACATATATTGTGACTACAAGCAATGGACCATGGGGGTTAGCAATTGATCAGGTGACCGGAGATATGTATGTTGCGAGTCTCGCTGATATTAAAATTATTAAAATTTCTCCAGCTGGTAATCAATCAGATTTTATCACTGATCCTACTAACGAAGTACTATTAAGTTATCCTAACGATTTGACAATTTCTAATGGCTATTTATATGTCACCAATACTTCGTATCCTTTATTAGATGGGAATATGATTACATATAAGGCGTTAAGTGGTGGTGATGCCTATACCATGGTACCATCAACTCAAACGAGTTCTGTTATGAGGGTAGCGACAGATAAAAATGATAGTGTATATTTTACAAATTATTCAACAGGGCAAATTTCAATGTTTGTCTATTCAAAGAATCGGGTATTTACGGGGATGGTAAATCATGAGAATTTTAGTGAGTTTAATAATATTGTTGATATGTCGGGCTCGGGTGATTTTGTATATTTTTTGCGTTCCAGTAATGCTGGAAGTCCAAATGTGATAAATGAAGTTCGTGCGTTTATGGGGCAGATACTTGTTTCAGAAGAAATGACTGTTAATGATTTAAATACAGGAAGCAATCTTACCAATATTGGCAAAGGTGGAGGTGGCATGGGTGTTTACAATGCCTTGATAGGTAATTCATACGATGGCACAATTTTAGCAGAGGTAGAAGTAGAAATTGAGACCGATTTAGACTGGGAAACTACGGGTTTATTTGCCTATACAGATACCGTTGCGGGTTCTTCTGTCATTCATGGATTATTAGATATGCCGGGCGTTAATGTCGCTAGTTTTACTTTATATGTTCCAATTCCTACTGGCATGGTCAGTAATGCTGTACATATTTGCCCAGGTGCAGAAGCTATTGAAGATGTTTATGAAGGCTGTTCAGGAGGTTCTGCATTAACAGTAAATGGCACTACTGTTACAAAATTTATTGATCCAAATACTTTGATTGAGTACTGGCGAGTGGAAGGGATGACCGGAACTGGTGGTATTAGTATTACTGAATCTGGCGCAGCTGCAGATTTAGTAATTGAAGATACTATGACGCGTTTACAGGCAGGAGAATTTAGCAACCACAGTATATTTTTTGGCACTGTAAATGGTGTGTTAAGCGCTACTGATTTAATTGAGATTAGCTTTAGTATGGACTGGGATCTTGGATATTTAACTTCTGATGATTTTGATTTTATAGTTGCCGGTTTACCCGTTCCTTTACTAGGTTATCCTGATGTCGATTCTTGGGGTCTAGAAATCGATACTGCTAATAATATTATTGTGCTTTATCCTCCTACCGAAGGTGTAAATTATGCTGATCCACTAGTTACTCTAGAGTTATTAGTAGGAACACATGCAATTGAAGAGGGTATTGAGGGCGAGAATCAAATACTTAACCCTTATGATGTTGGTGAATATGTTATTTCTATTCTAATAACCAATGCAATGGGCTCAGAGTATGGTAGTGCTACAGTGCCTATTGTTGATAGTGACCAAGTCAATGTTACTGGTTATGTTGATACCTTCATTAGCTTCGATATTGATACAGCAGTAGCAGATGCAAACTGTGCTTATAATATCTGTCTAACCCATGAGAATGGTGGAGCGGGTAGTAACTACACGGTGGATTTAGGTGAGTTAAATAGCACTACAGTCAATAAGTCTAATGATACAAGTGTAATGCATAGTGATGGCAACGACGGCATAATTAATTCGATTTGGCTTGATCTTACAACCAATGCTTATAACGGAGCTGTTGTGTATGTTGTTTCTGAAAACGCCGGTCTACAAGGCCCAAATGCTAGTTTTATAGCAACAGTCGCAGAAGCTGCAAACATTGAAGCAAATGACGGTGCTTATGGGTTTCAACTTACAGAAGATCCTGCAATAAGCTCTGGTAATATTTCTAGAAATGGAAATTGCATCGTTGCTACATCATACTGTTCTTTTCAAACAACTCCACAAACTGTATTTACTACAAATACAGAGCCACTAGACACCGGTAGAATAAGAATGGATATTGCAGCAGCAGCAAGCTACACTAACAATCCGGGACTTTATACCGATACATTAACCTTTATGGTAGTAGCTACTTTTTAAGAACAAGCATTAATATCATAGAAGAGGATTCGAGTCATTTCACTTGTGTCAGAATTTCGTTTGCTTTCTGCACCACTTCATCAAGGCTTATATCTGCCTTTAGAATATAGTAAGAGGGTGAGTTAATGGTCATCTGCTTAAGCATTTCACTATCAGGGTCAAGGTTTGTTAGTACTATCACTTTTGCATGAGCTCCCCATTCACCGCTTTCCCTTAATTTGGTGAGCATCTCAGAACCTGTCATCTCCGGCATTAAAATATCTAGCAGTACCAAATCCGGTATTTCAGTTAATGCCAACTCTAAACCCTGTTTCCCATTGGAGGCAACAAGTGTTTTATGCCCATTGCTTTGAAATTTATTTACCAAAGCCTGCTGTAAAGACTCTTCGTCTTCAATAATTAGTATTTTAGACACTATAGTGACTATTAATAAATACAATAATACTTAAGTATACTTGTACTAATACTTAATTTTTTACAAACTGTGTTTGTGTTAATTCCAGTCTTCGTCTGAGTTCCAGTCGTAGTCATAATCAAAATCGCTATCCTCGTCTTCTAATAATAAGTCAGATTCACTACCTTCATAGCTATAACCAGGTTCAGACGCATCGTTATAAAAGCTTAATAATTGCAGAACTTCTGTCCAATCAATCTCTTCGAACTTTTTAACATTAGTTGGTGTTTCTAATTTATAGTTTTGATTAAAACTATTCAATTGCATTGAGCCTGTGAAATCAATTGTGGTGCCGTCTTGTGCCGTATTCAATGTAATTTCAACTCGTCTAGCAATTAGCATGCTGTCAAAGCAGAATGTTGTGACAACTTCGTATGGTTCTGTGGGCATTTCGCTTTTTTCAGTAGCTAGCTCTGGATAAACTTCTTTAATGGCCGCTTCAAATTCAGGGTAATTTTCGTTGTTAATTGTAAGGGCAAAGCATTTGGTAGTTGTCCCATTAACATTTTGAGAAGGAGCCGCTGTAATCATTTTTGCCATAACTGGGTGATGAACTAATTTTTGTAATTTATCTAATGAGTCTGCTAGTTCTGCTTCGTTATCTGCTACTGTGGGCTCAGTTTCTTCTACATCAGTCATCAATGGATCTAACTCTTGATCGTTATCAATCGTAGGGTATTTTAGCCATATTTTTTCAATACTCTCTGTCATTAGATATGGATTCTTAGGAAAGTAATGAAGATACAAATAAATGTCGCTTGTCTCTTCTGAAAGCTCTGTGAAAAGATCGAATTTTGTCTCTAGAGTATTGCCAGCGGCCTTGATGGTTATTACATTTTCTGACATTGTTCTGGCTAATTTATCTTCTAAACCATTAACGGTTGCTTTAGTTTGACCACTAATTTCAAATTCTTTGGCTGCGAGCATCTCCATCAGTTTTTCCTCGTCTGCTTCACCAGACTCATCTACTCCTAATACTCCTTCGCTTAAGGCTTTATCTAGGGTAATTTTTGCAGAAAATTCTGTCATGGTTTCTGCAGAAGTAAGGTTGTCTGAAAGTTCTTTTGCTACCGTTGCATTAATATTGCTTGCTTTGTTCGCTTCATCACTTAATAGATTTTGAGCAAAGTCGTGGTAAATATCAAATCTTTGTGCTAATTGCTCATGAGGTGCTAGTACTAAGTCTTCAAGTACAGGGCTGAGCACAGGCACATATGAATTTTTAACAGTAGTATAAGCAAATAC